>JAAYJR010000194.1 GCA_012522835.1 Bacteroidales bacterium | reverse complement strand
TAGAACCTGAAGAGGAGGCCAGGGGAGTATTTCTTGAAGAACTTTCTGAATGTTTGCGTGCATTTTTACCTGCTGATTGTATAATGATCAGATATGATCTTTGTTGGGAGTCATTGTGGGCAAGGGATGAAGATTGCTTCGACAGTAACGGCCACTGGAAAGGAGAGCCGGAAATTTATGCAAGGGAACTCAGATTTAATATCAACACCGTTAACTGGAATTTCAGGAAGGCGGCTTCTAATATTCTGCCATCTAATACTGTATTTGTCGACCTGAGTAAAAGTACGGAGGAGATACTGGCAGCAATGAAGCCAAAGACCAGGTACAATATAGGATTATCTTTACGGAAAAATGTAAGGGTCAGGACTATGGGAATTGAAAGTATTGATATATGGTACAACCTTTACAAAGAGACAGCTGTCAGAAATAATATTTATATTAATGATATCAAATATTTTGAAACTGTTCTTTCAATTCGTGCAGCTAATTCCCGCTCACCGGCTGAAGTTTTGCTGCTTGTTGCAGAACTGGGGGAACAACCTCTTGCAGCTATGTTTTTAATAATTACAGGGAACAGAGGGTTATATCTGTATGGAGCCTCTTCTTCGGAATACAGGAATTATATGCCTGCCTATGCATTACAGTGGGAGGCGATGAAGATAGCCAAATCCAAAGGATGTTATGAATACGATATGTTTGGAGTTGCTCCCCGGCCAGATCCTTCACATCCTCTATACGGGCTGTACAGGTTTAAAACAGGATTCGGGGGTAACCTTTACCACAGAATGGGATCGTGGGATTATCCGTTGTCAGAAGATAAATATAATTTTTTCAGATCTGTTGAATTAAACAATCAGGGATTTCATAACAACTGAACTAAAGGGGGCTGCGATTAGCTTATAAATTTGTAATGAACTCATAAACCTATATATAAAATTGATATTCTGATCCAAACAATTTAAATCTATGGAACATGGAAAGAAAAGAATCCTTAAAAACTATTTCGCGCCGTAGCTTTATTGGCAAGGTTATGTTGTCGGCTGCTGCAGGGGCGATCATATCCTCTTGTAAAAAAACTGATTACCAGATAGCTTGTTATACCAGGCCATGGTTTGATCATGATTACCGTGTTGCATTGGACGGTATAGCAGAGGCAGGTTATAAATATGCCGGTATAATGACCGACAAAGGCGGCAGGATTATCACTCTGGATACTACGGTTGAACAAGCTGTCGCTGTTGGAAATGAAGTAAGTAAAAGGGGATTGAAAGTTGCATCACTGTCTGCCGGAAGCTTCAATGTCAGTAATTCGGTAAATGAAGGTATAGAAGAGTTGAAGCGGTGGATTGATAACACGGCAGGGCTGGGCGCTCCCGTGGTTCATCTTGGAGGTGTTACTGATCCTGCTCTGGCAGATGCGTATTTTGAGGCAATTGCTGAGTGTTGTGACTATGCTGCCGGTAAGGGGGTCAGGTTAAGTCTTAAAACTCACGGTGGTTTAAACAGTACAGGAGCCGGTTGCCGGAAATTCATTGAAAAAGTAAACCATAAAAATTTCGGCCTCTGGTATGATCCGGGAAATGTTTATTACTATTCAGATGGATTAACAGATCCTGTTGATGATGCTGAATATATTGACAATATAGTATTTGGTATGTCTGTTAAAGATTTTAAGATGCCAAAGGATGTAAGCGTTACTCCGGGAACAGGTATGGTTGATTTTCCCAAACTGCTGAAACGATTAAATGAGGGTGGTTTCAGAAGAGGGCCTCTTGTGGTCGAGGGACTGTATCAGGGTGATGTTGATTTTATAAATGCAGAGGCAAGAAAAGCCAGGGAGTACCTGGAGCAGTTAATCAGTGAGTTGTAATTAATTGATAATAATAAAAAAACCGCACTGCATAACAGGCGGTTTTTTGAAATTATTGAGAGGTTTTTTATTTTCTGTACACTTTTTTATATCCGTAGATTGCATTTTCACCCAGTTCTTCTTCAATACGAAGCAACTGGTTATATTTTGCCATCCTGTCTGAGCGGCTTAATGAACCGGTTTTAATTTGTCCGCTGTTTGTGGCAACTGCTATGTCAGCAATAGTTGCATCTTCTGTTTCACCTGAACGGTGCGAAGTTACTGAGGTGTATCCTGCACGATGGGCCATCTCGATTGCGTCAAGCGTTTCGGTGAGTGTTCCGATCTGGTTAACTTTAATCAGAATAGAATTAGCAGCACCCAGTTCGATGCCTTTTCTAAGAAATTCCACATTGGTTACGAACACATCATCACCTACAAGCTGGCATTTATTACCAATAGCTGCATTCAGTTTTACCCAGCCATCCCAGTCACCTTCGTCCATTCCATCCTCAATTGAATCGATAGGATATTTTGAAATAAGCTCAGCAAGGTATGCGGCCTGTTCTTCAGATGTACGTTTGGCAGCCCCTGCTCCTTCAAACTTGGTATAGTCATATACACCCTTCTCGTAAAATTCTGAAGCAGCACAGTCAAGTGCAATGGATACATCTCCCCCGTCTTCATCACGGCCGGGTTTGTACCCTGCATTTTTTATAGCCTCCAGAATGCAATTTAAAGCATCTTCTGTACCGTCCAGTTCAGGTGCAAAACCTCCTTCGTCCCCGACGGCAGTTGAAAGATTGCGATTTTTAAGTACTTTTTTAAGGTTATGGAATACTTCAGCTCCCATACGTAATCCTTCTCTGAAGGATTTGGCGCCAATTGGCCTGATCATGAATTCCTGAAATGCAATAGGTGCATCTGAGTGAGATCCTCCGTTTATGATATTCATCATTGGCACGGGAAGAGTTTTTGCATTTGTACCACCAATATACCGGTAAAGCGGAAGTCCTGCAAATTCAGCAGCTGCTTTTGCACAAGCCAGCGAAACTCCCAGCATGGCATTGGCTCCCAGTTTAGACTTGGTCTTTGTACCGTCCAGTTCCAGCAACTTATTATCAACTGCTACCTGGTCGGTCGCATCCATGCCGATTAATTCCTCGGCAATTAAATTGTTTACATTGTCAACGGCTTTCAAAACCCCCTTGCCAAGGTATCTTGATTTATCCCCGTCGCGTAATTCCAGTGCTTCATTTTCTCCTGTGGAGGCGCCTGAAGGAACAGCAGCACGACCAAATGCGCCGCTTTCGAGTAATACTTCAACTTCTATTGTCGGGTTTCCCCTTGAATCTAAAATTTCCCTTGCTGTAATGTCATTTATTAACATAGTAATTTTTTTATTGTTTGACTTAACATTTGAACGGAATGCAGTTATTAATTTTGTTACCCCAAAGATAAAAAATGTTCTTTTAATAACACGATGCAATTTAACAGGGTTACAGATATTTCATATAGTATTAACTCTGACATTCATGATTTGCAGGAGTTTCCGGTTGATTTTTAACTTCATTGCAGGTTTTTATACTTTTCACCTTTTTCATATTTGAATACTTCCAGGTCCTGATAGGTTAAAAGACCACCCTTTTTGCTCTGGTCCATAAGGTCGCTGACATGTTTTGCAAACAGTTCGAGTTTATCTTTTGTGTCTATTATATCGATTATTACAGGCATATCATTTGAGAGGGCAAAAATTTTCATGGTATGAACAGAATGGCTGGCACCAAATGACATAAAGCCCTTACAGACTGTTGCACCGGCAAGTCCGGCTTTTCGGGCTTCAAATACGATCTCCTCGTAAAGGGGACGGCCATGTACTTTATCCGATTCCCCTACGTAGACCTTTAGAATTCCGGTATTTTCAGTAAGATTCATATTTATTAATTAAAAGATTGTCCTGATAAAAACTACACCAAGAAAGACAGCCAATATACCCAGGAATAAATTTCCACCTGTGTTTAACAGAAAGGGAATGATAGAATTTTCTTTTATCATCATGAAGTTGTTATAGGAAAAGGCGGAGAATGTTGTAAAACCCCCGCAAACCCCGACCGCCAAAAAAATTCTCCATTCCGGGCCAATAAGGTTGCCTTTTTCACTTAAAGCAAAAACAGCCCCAATAATAAAACTGCCTAATATGTTGGCAGTCATTGTTCCGTAAGGAAATGTACCGGATATATTTTTTTCAATCAGTATTTGAACCAGATAGCGCATAACACTTCCAATAAATCCGCCTGTCCCTGCGAGTAATAGGTTTCTGTACATGTAATATAATTTATTTTATTTTTGATAACATCATATTAATGATGTATTTTGTACACTCAAAGATAATAAACAATTATGAAGGCTGCGGTGCTGGAATCATATAAAAAATTTGTCTGGAAGGAGGTGCCATCTCCGACAATAAAAGATAATGAAGTTTTAGTCCGGATACGCTTTGCAGGTATTTGCGGCACTGATATGCACATTTTTCCCGGTGATTTTCATCCCCGTACCAGGGTTCCTTTTATTCCCGGACATGAGATTGGCGGAGTAGTAGCTGAGGCCGGGAGAGAAGTCTCAGGATTTCGTGTGGGCGATAAAGTGGCAATAGACCCTATTCTCTGGTGCGGTGAATGCCCTGCCTGTCAGCGTCACCATTATCCTGCATGTGTAAAACTGAAACTTCTGGGGGTAGACATGGATGGTGGATTTGCGGAGTATATCTCAGTTCCGCCCCATATGCTTTATAAAGCTTCTTCAGGGTTACCTGACGAACATGTAGCGCTCACTGAGATCTATTCTATCGGTTTCCATGCCAATAACCGTGCAGGTACTGAAGATGGGGACATTTTAGCCATCTGGGGTGCCGGCAGGGTTGGACAGGTTATACTGCAGGCTGCAAGAACAAGGACAAGTGAATTGATATTTATCATCGATCCATTGGCAAACCGCCTTAAAATTGCCATGGAGAATAATAAAAATGTCATTGCTATTAACCCTCTCAATGAAAATCCGTCAGAGGTTATTAAATACCATACTAACGGGAAAGGTGTTGATATTGCATTTGAAGCAGTCGGGCATGCCGATGAGATCATTGGATTACCAAATCCTGTCAGGTGTTGTGTAAACAGCATTCGTGGAGGTGGGAAAGTATGTGTGCTGGGACTGGGAGATCAGCCTCTTCCGATTTTATTTAAAGAGCTGATATGGAAAGAGGGAATAATTATTACCTCAAGGGTTAGCCACGGAGAGTTTTCAGAAGTCCTGGAGCATCTTGAGAAAGGAGATCTTAATCCTGAGTCTTTGATCTCTGGGGTATTCCCCGGTTCTGAGGTACAGAAAGCCTTTGAGCTGTTGCAGGGTGAGAAAAATAAATACTTAAAAGTGCTGCTGGATTTCAGATAATTACATAATATGAGCCAAGATCCTTATATCCTTACTAAAGACTCAGTCAGGGAGGCACCTGTCAATTTCTTCGGAAAGTTAAAATATCTGGGTCCCGGATTCATCTTATCAGCTTCGGTGGTTGGTTCCGGTGAATTGATCTCTACAACTACTCTGGGCGCAAAAGCAGGATTTATTACTCTTTGGGTTATTATTGTAAGTTGCATTGTGAAAGTTGCGATCCAGCTTGAATTTGGGAAACAGGCTATACGTACGGGCGAAACTGTTATGGCATCTCTGAACCGGCTTGGTGGTCCGCGGCTGGGCAGGAGAAGTGTTAACTGGAGTTTGTGGATGTGGTTTTTTCTCTGGTTGTTTAAACCTCTTCAGCTGGGGGGTATTATTGGTGGTGTGGCAATAACGCTGAATATGGCATTTCCCGGAATCAGCGTATTGTGGTTTGCAGTAATAACCGCGATAGTTGTAGCCGGTTTGGTTTTTAAAGGGTATTATTATTTCATTGAGAAGATGTCTGTGGTAATGATGCTGTTGTTTACAGTCTTTACTATTGTCGCAGTTTTTATGTTGCAGTACACAGACTTCGCTTTTTCTTCAGCTGATATTTTGACCGGGATAAAATTTCAACTTCCGAAAGCCACTGTGGGATTTGCCATAGCTGCCTTCGGACTTACCGGGGTCGGAGGAGATGAAATTGTAGCTTACAACTACTGGTGTCTCGAAAAAGGTTATGCGCGGTTTACCGGCCCTTTTGAAGATACTGAGGAGTGGCACATGCGTGCAAAAGGCTGGATTAAGGTTATGAACCTGGATGCTATTTTGTCAATGGTTGTGTATACCCTTGTAACTGCAGCTTTTTATTTACTTGGGGCCGCGGTATTATATACGAGCGGTGATGTGCCTGAAGGATTTGAAATGATTGAAATCTTGTCAAAAATGTATACCGGTGCATACGGACAGTGGGCAAAGGGATTTTTTCTTTTCGGATCTTTTATAGTTCTCTTTTCAACTATGTTCTCTGCATTAGCTGCAAGGACCAGGATATTTTCCGATCTGTTCGGCCAGTTGGGATGGATAGATTTTTTTAACAGACGGGAAAGACGAAAAACTATAGCCTGGGTTGCATGGATATTTCCGGTGCTTTGGATTATTGCTTTTGTATGGGTCAGACTGCCTATGCTAATGGTAACAATTGGTGGGATTGTAACATTCTTTATGCTGCTCATAATAGTGTATGCCGGATTACACTTCAGATACCGTCAAAGACAATATGGACTTGAGTCATCATTGTTTTATGATCTTGCGTTATGGGTAAGCTGTATCGTAATTTTTATGGTTGGATTTTACGGGGCTGTAAAGCTATTTTGAGAAAACATTTAAAAATACTTCTAAAACAGGTAAATAATTTTTGCTTCTACAAAATATATCCATATTTTCGTGTTCGTACACGGAAGATATTTTAATAACAAAAAATCGAAAAATTTAATAAAATGAAACGAGCATGATTGTAAAATCACAAAAGAGTGTAATTAAAACATGGGTGAGTTCCATCTTATACCATATAAATAAATAAACAATTTTAATAAGATGAATATAGGAAAATATAGTTTTGGTATTGGTGACCGTTTTAATCATGAAGGCCTGGCTCAGTTAAAGGCTATTATGAAAGCAAACAATAAGGGCGTGGAGGTTTCTCCTGTCTGGAATAAATCAAACAGAGAGCATAATATAGTCAATTCAGAACCGGAAGGCACACGTAATGAGGCTGATAATGCTGTAAAAAAACTGGGTTGGGAAAATCCGTATTTTGTTGATGCTGACCATATAAACCTCACTAATGTCGACAGGTTTATACTGCATTCAGACTTTTTTACTCTCGATGTGGCTATGTATATAGGGACTCCATCATCTGAGGATGATGTTAAGAAGTTTAAAGAATCATGTGCGAAGCTGGGAGCGAGGGTTATAATTCCGGGGATACCGGAGCCGGTCATAATAACTGAAAGTCTGCTTGAAGAAGTGGCCGGAAAATATCTTTCTGCAGTTAAAGAAGCTGGCAAAATTTACCGGCATATCGAAAAGGTGAAAGGGAAGGATAATTTTATTACAGAAGTGTCAATGGATGAGGTAGATGAGCCCCAGAAACCTGTTGATATGTTTTTTATCCTGAAAATGATAGCTGATGAAAAGATTCCTGCCCGGACAATAGCACCCAAGTTTACAGGGAGGTTTAATAAGGGTGTTGATTATGTGGGAGATGTTGAGCAGTTTGCCAGGGAATTTGAACAGGATGTACTGGTTATAGATTATGCAGTTAAACAATTCGGACTTCCGGAAAACCTTAAGCTGAGTGTACACTCGGGTTCTGATAAATTTACAATTTATCCTGTTATGGCAGAGATCATAAAAAAGTATGATAAAGGCTTACATGTTAAAACTGCAGGCACTACCTGGCTTGAAGAGGTAATAGGTTTAGCATTGTCGGGTGATGAAGGACTGGAAGTTGCTAAAGAGATTTACATAAAAGCCCTGAGCCGTAAGGAAGAGCTTTGCGGACCTTATGCCGATGTTATTGATATTACTGATTCCAAATTGCCGTCCCCGGAAGTAGTTTCAGGCTGGTCAGGTGAAAAATTCGCCAATACCCTGCGACATATTCCCGGACATAAGGATTATAACCCCGATTTCAGGCAACTTATCCATGTGGGTTATAAAGTGGCTGCAGAGATGGGTGGTAAATATACCGGATTGCTGAAAAAATATTCAGACATAATTGGCAGTTGTGTTGAAGAGAATATTTATGAAAGGCATCTTAAAAGGCTGTTTGGATTATAATACAAGACTATTAATTACTTTAAAAATATTTTATTGTATATGAAAAAATTTATGGATGAAGATTTTCTTTTGCAGTCCCCGACTGCAAAGAAACTGTATCACGAACATGCGGAGAAGATGCCCATTTTTGACAATCATTGTCATATTCCTCCCCGGTATATAGCCGAAAATACTCAGTTTGAGAATATAACCCGGATCTGGCTCTACGGAGATCACTATAAATGGAGGGCAATGCGTGCCAATGGTGTTGATGAAAGTTTCATTACAGGTGATGCACCGGATTGGGAAAAATTTGAAAAGTGGGCAGAGACAGTGCCCCAGACTATCAGGAATCCGTTATATCACTGGACTCATCTGGAGCTTAAAAGATTTTTTGGCATCGATAAATTGCTTTCACCAGCAACAAGCAGGGAAATATGGGATGAATGCAATGAGAAGCTTCAATCACCCGAATATTCTGTACGTAATCTTATACTTAAAGCAAATGTCCATACTATTTGTACAACTGATGACCCGGTTGATTCGCTTGAATTCCATAAGAGCATTAAAAATTCCGGATTCGGTGTTCATGTCCTTCCAGCCTGGAGACCTGATAAAGCTATGGCGGCAGACAATACAGAAAGTTTTAATAAGTATGTTGATAAGCTTGCTGATGTATCAGGAATAAAGATTGATGCTTTCGGTAGTTTTATGGAAGCTTTAGATGCCCGGCACAGGTATTTTCATGAAAATGGCTGCCGTTTGTCTGATCACGGTATTGAAACTGCCCTTGCTGAGGATTATACTCTTGAAGAGGTTAGTTCGATATTTGTTAAGATCCGAAATGGTATTGAATTGTCAGACAATGAGATCCTTAAATTTAAATCATGTATGTTATACGAATTCGGGGTTATGGATCACTCCCGCGGTTGGGTTCAGCAGTTTCACCTGGGAGCATTGAGAAATAATAATACACGCCTTTTTAACAGGCTGGGGCCGGATACCGGATTTGACTCAATAGGGGACTTTGAAATCGCAAAGCCACTGTCTAAGTTCTTTGACAGGCTGGATATGAATGATCAATTGGCCAAAACTATTATATATAATCTTAATCCACGCGATAATGAGCTGATCGCAACAATGGCCGGTAACTTTCAGGATGGTTCGCTGCCCGGAAAAATGCAGTATGGTTCTGCATGGTGGTTTCTGGATCAGAAAGATGGAATGGAGAAGCAGATCAACTCACTGTCAAACCTCGGACTCTTAAGTCGTTTTGTGGGCATGCTTACCGATTCAAGAAGCTTCCTCTCATATGCCAGGCACGAATATTTCAGAAGGACTCTCTGTAATTTATTGGGGAATGATGTTGAAAACGGAGAAATTCCTTATGATATGGAGTTGCTGGGACAGATGGTAGAGAATATATGTTTTAATAACGCCCGTAATTTTTTTAATTTCGAAAATGGAGAATAAGGTTGTCACATTTGGAGAAATAATGCTGCGTCTTGCAACGCCGGGTTACCTTCGGTTTTTACAAGCCGATAATTTTACGGTTATATATGGTGGTGGAGAGGCTAATGTTGCAGCCTCTCTTGCTAATTTTGGCATTACAACAGATTTTGTGACCCGCCTGCCCGATAATGATATCGGACGGGCCTGCCTGATGAATCTGCGAAAGCAGGGTATCGGAACGGGAAATATTGTCTGGGGCGGAGACCGTCTGGGCATCTATTTTCTGGAAACCGGATCAGTAAACAGGGGTAGTAAGGTGGTGTATGACCGCGCTAACTCCTCCTTCTCGGAAATTAAAAGTGGTATGCTTGACTGGGATTCGATTTTCAGGGGGGTAACATGGTTTCACTGGACGGGCATTACACCTGCTGTCTCCAGAGGGGCTGCAGATGTCTGTCTCGAAGCTGTTAAAAAAGCTAACGAGCTTGGTATTACAGTTTCATGTGACCTCAACTATCGTAAAAAGCTCTGGAAATATGGAAAAACTGCAGGAGAAGTAATGCCTGAACTGGTAGCCGGGTGTGACATTATTCTGGGAAATGAAGAGGATGCAGCTGTCATTTTCGGAATAAAACCTGAAGGGGTTGATATTACCGGAGGAAAGGTAAAGGGAACTGCTTATATGTCAGTTTCAAAACAGATCATGGAACGGTTTCCACGATGCAGAAAGGTGATCACAACGCTGAGAGGTTCTGTGAATGCTAATCATAACAGCTGGTCGGGAGTTCTTTGGAATGGTAAAGATTTCTATGAAGCACCTGTCTATCAGATTACCCATATTGTTGACCGGGTAGGCGGCGGGGATGCCTTTATGGGAGGGCTCATCTACGGCTTGCTCAATTACGGTGATGATGATCAGAAAGCTTTGAACTTTGCCGTTGCAGCTTCATGTCTGAAGCATACCATATATGGAGATTTCAACCAGGTTACTGTTGATGAGGCAGAGAAATTAATGGGTGGTGATTCATCCGGAAGAGTGGCACGCTAAAACGCTAAAAAAATCAGATAATGGCCAGATTTTCAAGAATTGATGTAGTATTAAAAATGAGGGAAACCGGAGTTATTCCGGTATTTTTCCATCCGGACCCTGAGGTATGTAAAAATGTAGTAAAGGCATGTTACGACGGGGGATTACGATTGTTTGAGTTTACAAACAGAGGAGATTTTGCCACCCTTGTTTTTGCTGAACTTAATAAGTGGACTATTCAGAATTGTCCGGATATGATAGTAGGAGCAGGGTCAGTGGTTGACGAAGGAACTGCCTCTATGTACATTGCACTGGGAGCTAATTTTATTGTTTCCCCGGTAATAGATGAAGGGACGGCAAAGGTTTGCAACAGGCGTAAAGTTTTGTGGAGCCCCGGATGTGGTTCAGTTACTGAAATAAGCAGGGCACATGAGCTCGGGGCTGAGATAGTTAAGGTTTTCCCGGCATCAGAAGTTGGTGGCCCCGGCTTTGTCAAAGCTGTAAAAGGGCCAATGCCGTGGACAAGTATCATGCCTACGGGAGGAGTTGAACCTGAAGAGGAAAACCTTAAAAAGTGGTTTGAGGCAGGGGTAACCTGTGTGGGAATTGGCTCAAAACTGTTTACTAAAAGGATCATTTCAGAAGGAGACTATGCTTCTATAGCCAGGGTATGCAGGGACATGCTGTCCATAATTAACAAATACAAATAATAACTAACTTAAAAAGAATGATTTATAAAATATTATCTAAGCTTTTTTTATTAGGAATACTGATTACAACAGTTTCATGTATTGTTACTTCTAATAAGACAGAACTGAAACTTGCCCACGGCCTTCCTACTGATCATCCGGTTCATGAGGCAATGGAGTTCATGGCAAAAAGAGCAGCTGAATTATCGGACGGGAAATTGATAATTGAAGTCTATCCTGCTGAGCAGCTTGGATCTGAACAGCAATGTGTAGAGCTTATACAAATTGGCAGTCTCGCGATTACAAAAGTCTCGGCAGCGGTAATGGAAAGTTTTACCGACGATTATAAGGTTTTCGGACTCCCTTATATTTTCAGATCGAAAGAGCATGCTTTCAAGGTAATGGACAGTGATATCGGTAAGGATTTGCTGTTGAGTACCGAAGATAAGTGGATACGCGGATTATGTTACTATGATGCAGGATCCCGCAGTTTTTATACAAAGTCGAAACCAATTACTCATCCTGATGACCTTTCAGGCATGAAAATAAGGGTCATGCGGAGTATAACAGCTGTTGAGATGATGAGAGCCCTGGGGGGGTCAGCAACTCCAATTACCTGGGGGGAGTTATATACTGCACTGCAGAGCGGTGTTGTCGGCGGAGCCGAAAATAATCCTCCAAGTCTTTACACATCCAGACATTATGAAGTTTGTAAATATTATTCACTTGATGAACATACAACTATACCTGACGTACTGGTGATAAGTAAAAAGATCTGGGATAAACTGACTGATCAGGAAAAGGAGTGGGTACAGCAGGCAGCAGATGAATCTGCTGTTCTTGAAAGAAAACTCTGGGCGGATTCTGAAAAAATGTCGCTTGAAGAGGTACAAAAAGCCGGAGTTGAAATTAATTATCCTGATAAGGCTCCTTTTATTGAGAAGGTACAGCCACTCCTTGAATCGTACCAGACTAATGAGATTATATATTCTTATATAAAAAGAATCAATTCTGTGCAATAAAATTAATAAAATGACTTTAAGAAAATCTATTGACAAAGCATTGGAATGGGTATTGGTATTTTTACTCAGCTTCCTTGTGATTGACGTATTATGGCAGGTTGCAAGCCGGTATATCATGAAATCGCCAAGCAGTTATACCGATGAGCTGGCAGGGTACCTGCTTATTTGGGTAGGTCTGCTTGGAGCAGCATATGTTGCCGGTAAGCGGGAGCACCTGGCAATTGACCTGCTTATTCAAAAGAGTTCACCCAAAAGAAAATTCAGGCTTGAGATGATAATAAGTGCTGTGATAATTATTTTTGCCGTAACGGTATTAATAATTGGCGGTTCCTGGCTTGTATATACCAGATTTTATCTGGCAGTTAAATCGTCAGCACTGGGAATGCCACTGGGAATTGTATATCTGGTTCTGCCAATCAGCGGTATTCTTATAGCCTATTTTGATATTGATAATATGAATAACATGGTTAAAGCAAACCGAAAAAACTAATTAATATGGAATTTTTAGAAATTTTTGTTCTTGTTTTCAGTTTTATATTATTACTTGTAATAGGCGTGCCTATTGCTTTCAGTATAGGTATTTCAGGAATTTTAACCATGTTGGTTAGTATTGACTTTGTACCGGCGCTGACCACTTTTTCTCAACGTATGGCTACCGGCCTCGACAGCTTTGCCCTTTTGGCAATACCCTTCTTTATTCTTGCAGGGAATATTATGAACAGCGGTGGAATTGCCATAAGACTGATTGACTTTGCAAGAGTACTGGTAGGAGGAATTCCCGGTGGTGTGGCTATGGTCAATGTCCTTGCCAATATGCTTTTTGGTGCTATTTCTGGTTCTGCAGCGGCATCTGCATCAGCAATAGGCAGTATCATGCAGCCTGAAATGAAAAAGGAGGGTTATCCGGAAAATTTTAGCGCTGCAGTAAATATTACTTCTGCAACTACCGGTTTGTCAATTCCCCCAAGTAATATTTTGATAGTTTACTCACTTGCCAGTGGGGGAGTGTCAATAACTGCCCTGTTTCTTGCGGGATATCTGCCAGGGATATTAACAGGACTGGGTATAATGATCACAGCAATAACGATGTTGGTGTATAAGAAAAAAGGTACAGCTGCAGCTTTTAAAACTCTGGGTATCGTCGTAATTATAGCAATGGGACTGATGCTTGTCTATCAGGGAATATCTTTCTCAAAATCTAATTTTTCACCTTTGGTAAACCGCATATTACTGATAGTTGCCCTCATCGCTTTCGCTGCATGGGCTGTGATAAGAACAATAAATAATAAAGAGAAAGCTTTGCTTGGAACTAAAAAATTTCTGGATGCCGTACCAAGTCTCTTGATGCTGGTTATAGTCATCGGAGGTATAGTTGCAGGATTTTTTACTGCAACGGAAGCATCAGCTATTGCAGTTCTCTATTCTTTGATCCTTGCATTTATATACAGGCAGGTTTCATTTAAAAATCTTCCCGATATTATCCTCCGGTCGGTGAAAACAACGGGTATCGTTATGCTGCTTGTAGCTACATGCCTGGGTTTATCATGGATCATGGCGTATGAGAATATTCCGCAAAATGTGAGCAGGGGTTTAATGTCGCTTAGCAGTAATCCTTTTATGATACTTTTAATAATCAATATGCTGCTTCTGTTTGTCGGTGTCTTCATGGACATGACTCCTGCAGTATTGATATTTACCCCAATATTTCTTCCAATTGTAACAGCAATGGGAGTTGACCCGATTCACTTCGGGATAATTATGGTGCTTAACCTGAGTGTCGGACTATGTACTCCTCCTGTTGGCTCTGTTTTATTTATAGGCTGTAGTGTTGCCGGGCTGGGAATTGACAAGGTAATAAAACCTCTGATCCCGATGTTTCTGGCTATGGTACTGGTGTTATTACTGGTTACCTATATCCCGGAGATAAGCCTCTGGCTTCCAAGTAAATTTGGATTATAGT
>JAAYJR010000297.1 GCA_012522835.1 Bacteroidales bacterium | reverse complement strand
CTGCATGTTGTTATAGGTCCTGAGCATAAATATGAAGCTCAAAAACCAAAAGTTATTGATTTAAGTACGAATAATTAATAAAAATGGAAGTAGTAAATACCCTGGGAAGAAGAAAATCAGCAGTAGCACGTATATATCTGAACGAAGGCAAAGGAAATATCACAATTAACAAACGTGATTATAAAGAATATTTCCCCACCAATACTTTGCAGTATATTGTTACCCAACCTTTAAATATTGTTGAAGCAGCAGATAAATATGACATCAAGGTAAATCTGAATGGAGGAGGTATTAAAGGACAGGCAGAAGCATTGCGCCTGGCAATATCACGTGCACTTCTGGAAATTGACAAAGATGTGAGAAAAGATTTGAAAGCGGCAGGATTGTTGACAAGGGACCCACGCGAAGTGGAAAGGAAGAAACCCGGACGCCCGAAAGCAAGAAAACGTTTCCAATTCTCAAAACGTTAATATATTATTATTATAAATGGATCTAAAACTGTTGAGATTCCTGCATTACGGACTACTCAACAGTTGCTTTTCAGATCATAAAAAAGTAAACAGATGCCAAAAATTTCATTTCAGGAATTATTAGACGCAGGCGCCCATTTCGGACACCTCAAAAGAAAGTGGAACCCTTCTATGGAACCTTATATCTTCATGGAAAAAAACGGGATCCATATTATTGACCTTCAAAAAACATCAGTGAAAATTGATGAGGCTGCTGCAGCAATGAAGCAAATAGCCAAATCAGGAAGAAAAATTCTCTTTGTAGCCACAAAGAAACAGGCAAAAGAGCTGGTTTCAGACCTTGTTAAAAGCATTGGGATGCCATATGTTACGGAACGTTGGCCAGGTGGTATGCTAACCAACTTTCCGACCATCAGGAAAGCGGTAAAAAAAATGATCTCGATTGACAGGTTGATGAAGGATACCAGCTGGGACAACCTTTCAAAAAGGGAAAAACTTCAGATAACCCGTCAAAGGGCTAAACTGGAAAAGGTTCTGGGTAGTATATCAGACCTCACCCGTCTTCCCGCCGCACTGTTTATAGTGGATGTAATGAAAGAAAAAATCGCTGTTCGTGAAGCTCAGCGGTTGGGAATTAAAATATTCGCTATTGTTGACACTAACTCAAATCCGGATGGAATCGACTTTGTTATACCGGCAAATGATGATGCATCGCAATCAATCAAACTTATTGTGGGGGCAATGGTTGAAGCAATCCGTGAAGGATTGAACGAAAGGAAAAACGAGAAGGACAAAAATGACACTGAAACACCCCGTAAAAAGGTAAGGAAAAAAATCAAAAAAGAGAAACTGCCGGAACCTGAAGATGAGGATATTGATGAAGATCAGGATAATGAAGATCAGGATGACGAAGATCAAAACGACGACGAAGATGATAATTAAATAACAATCTCGTCATAATAAAACCATTTAAAAATAAAATATATGTCTTTCACAACAGCCGACGTAGTTAAACTGCGCAAAATAACCGGTGCAGGCATGATGGATTGTAAAAATGCACTGCAGGAAGCCGACGGAAACATGGAAAGAGCCCTAGAGATTATCCGTGAAAAAGGAAAATTAGTTGCAAGTAAGCGTGCCGACAGGGAAGCCTCTGAAGGTGTTGTGCTTTCAAAGGTATCAAAAGATCAAAAGTTCGGGGCGATTATTGTATTAAACTGTGAAACTGACTTTGTAGCAAAAAATGAAAACTTCATAGCCTTTGCAGATAGTATACTTGATGTTGCATTGGAACAAAAAACTGAAAATCTGGATTCCCTGAAGAACCTCAAACTTGACGACAGGACAATTGATGCACAGGTGACAGAGCAAACCGGAGTGATTGGTGAAAAACTCGAACTTTCATACTATGGAAAAATAAATGCTGAAACAGTGATCAGCTATATACATCCTGGTAATAAACTAGCTACCCTTGTTGGATTCAATAAAGCTAACGTGGATATACAGGTGGCAAAAGATGTGGCGATGCAGGTAGCTGCTATGGCACCAATTGCAGTAAGCAAAGATTTTATTCCACAAACTGTAATAGAGAAAGAGCTGGAAATTGCAAGGGAAAAATTCAGACAGGAAGGAAAACCTGAAGCAATGCTCGAAAAGATTGCACAGGGTTCACTTGT
>JAAYJR010000200.1 GCA_012522835.1 Bacteroidales bacterium | reverse complement strand
TCCTTTCCCGTCAACAGTTTGTTAATCTTTTCATCAAACTGCTCCCAGAATTCATCTGGATCCATAATAATTAAATGATTCATGTAATTTGGGTTATGGCTTCAAAAGGGGGTTAATAAAATTATGATGTGCAATATTAGCTTCTGTTCATCTTCAATTTTCCTTACCTCCAAGAAGCCTGTTTTATTTTCAATATTTTAGGCAATCAGCCTTTAGGTATCATGCTGTTTTTGGGTCATAATTTACCTATTTCAAATTTTTTGCAAAAATACGAAAAATTTTTGATTATTCATATATATATTATATTAAATAATGTTAAAATTAACTATATAATAGCACTTTACATTTGTTCTTATTGATTAAATTATCCTTTTTGACAATCTCTCCATATCCTCCGAAATCTTTGTATCCACGACTTTACTGTAAATCTGAGTGGTTGCCAGATTGGAATGAGCAAGCATTTTTTGTACTGTTTCAATTGGTACCCCATTGCTAAGCGTTATTGTAGTTGCAAATGTATGACGACCGATATGTGCTGTTACAGGTTTGTCGATCTCACAAATTATCGCTATTTCTTTCAGATACTCATTAAATTTTTGATTGCTGATTACTGGGAATAGTTTATTATCTGCGATACATTCCGGGTTTTTTTTGTATTTGTCAATTATCCTTTGAGCTGGTGGAAGCAAAGGCATTTTTGTCCAGATTTTAGTCTTCTGACGCTCATAATTTAACCAATTTTTTCCGTCAATTCCTTTGGCGATATTATTTGTGGTAAGATTTATAAGATCAGAATATGAAATTCCGGTGTAGCATATAAATATGAAAACATCTCTTACTCGTTCCAGCCTTTCATTAGTAAGTATTTTCGTTTCAATCGCATTCAATTCGTATTTGCTTAAGTATTTACGATGTGAAGCTCTGTAAGTTGTGGAATACCCCTGAAACGGATTCCGGTCCATATATCCGAAAGATATGGCAGCATTTATTACTGATTTTAAAATTTTCAGGTATTTAATTACAGTATTCGGATGATAATCATTTTCAATTTGGAGATAGACATCAAACTTACGAATAAATTGAATATTCAGCTTTCCAAGCTCAATATCTTCTTGGCCATATTCCATTTTCAAATCTTTTTTCAGGTGGTTTAGGCCATGTTCATATCTTGCTACTGTCTTTGGTGTATACTTTCTGCCCTTTTCCCGCTCTAACAGTTTTAAATACTCCTTAAAGACGAGGATGAGCATTTTTGTGTTTTTATCATTACCACTAAGAATATTTTTAAGATAATTGGCAGTTATATTCTGATTTTCCTGGATAGCAAGATTATAATACCGGTTCAATTTATTTTCCAGTTCATCCATGTAATTATTTAAAAGCCTCATTTTTTCACTTTTCCCCTTTGGTCTCTGAGATCTTGCATCCCAGCTAATAGGTTTGATTCTCCTTCTGATAGATACTTCTGCCCTTCGTCCGTTTAATGTAATTCTGAGATAAATAGGTGATTCTCCGGCCTTGTTCTTTTTTGTTTTCTTTAAATAAAATAACACGTTTAGATCATACATAAATGCTTTAATTTAAGTCTTTTACAAAGATACTACAAATAGGTCACCTTTTAAGGTGCAAAATAGTGCAATAAGGTGCAAAGTAAAACCTAATGAAAAGATCTGAATTACAATTGATTATAGGCAATCTGGTGACCTCTTTTTATAGGTCACCGTATGGGGCACCTAAACGAGGATTTATTTAGGAATTTCCATAAAACAAAAAAGCCTGAAACCATTGATTTCAAGCTTTTTAATAAATTCTGGTACCCCTTCCAGTTGTCCTGCCAGGGCTCGAACCTGGACTCTTCTGATCCAGAGTCAGACGTGTTGCCAATTACACCACAGGACAATTTGAGCGCAAAAATAATAAAAAGTTGGAATGTACCATAATTCTTAAAATTAATAACTTTATGTCTGGCGCGGGAAGGTGTGTTATGCTCTTTCTAACTTAAGTGCGTCTGTTAATTTTTAAAAAATGTAGTATTTATTAACAATTAACATTATATGTTTGTTACTTAAATTAAGCCGATAATTCTATACTTATTTCAAACCTTTCCGTATAAATCAATGAAATAATTAATTGTATGATATGAAAGTAGCCGTTTTTAGTACCAGGCCTTATGACATTGAATTTCTTGATAAAGCTAACAGTGAAAAAAAACATGAATTGGTTTATTTTGAAACTTCACTAAAACCAAAAACTTTAAGATTGGCCGAAGATTTTGATGCTGTGTGTGTCTTTGTAAATGATGCACTTACAAAAGAGGTTATTGACGGATTGGTAAAATTAAATATTAAGCTGATAGTTCTGAGGTGTACAGGATTTAATAATGTTGATATAGAAAGTGCCTGCAACAGTAGTATAAAAGTGCTCCGGGTTGCTGGTTATTCTCCAACCACAGTGGCAGAGCATGCTGTAGCCCTGATTCTTACTCTTAACAGAAAAACTCATAAAGCATACAACCGTGTGCGCGAAGGTAATTTTTCAATAGACAGGCTTTCCGGTTTTGAACTCCGGGGAAAGACTGTCGGCGTGATAGGAACCGGCAGGATTGGTGCTGCATTCGCAAGAATTATGAAAGGTTTTGGTTGTAATGTGGTTGCATACGATAATTATCCTGATGAATCATTAAAAAATGGTGTTGTAAAATATTGCTCTCTTGAAGAGGTATTTAACCTTTCAGATATTATATCGCTGCATTGTCCTCTTACACCGGCCACAAACCGCCTGATCAATAAAAAATCTTTGCAGCTTATGAAACGCGGTGTTATGCTGATAAATACCAGCCGGGGTAAACTTATTGATACTGACGCTGTAATTGATGCTCTGAAAGAGGGACGGATAGGATATCTGGGTATAGATGTATATGAGCAGGAGGAGAAACTTTTTTTTAAAGATCTGTCAGAAATGGTAATACTTGATGATAAAATATCCAGGCTGATGACTTTTCCCAATGTTCTGATTACAGCCCATCAGGCATATTTTACTGATTTGGTTCTTACCCAGATCGCTCAGACAACAATTCAAAATCTGACTGATTTTGAAAATGGAAATATAAATACTGACAATCAGGTTTGTATTAATATGATGCGCCGAAATTGAAATTTTTAACATGAAAGGATTTTGATGAAGTAGCCTTATAAGCAATATGAATTAGAGAGTGAGTGATAATTTTTTAAACCGTCGACTGAAGCCAGATAGCAAAGAATATGGCATAAATGATGCTTTTGGAATGGTTCAGAACTTTATCCTTTGTTGTTTGCTTTAGCGATCGGACTTAGACTGGTTCTCAAATTTTAATTTTTTATAAATATAAAGTTTATAAACATGAAAGCAGACAGAAGAACATTTTTAAAATCGCTGGCAGCCGTTACTGCGGGACTGACAGCAGGCTGTGGTGTTCCGGGCAGCAAGACAGAAACGGACAGGCTGGGTGATGTATTACCACGCCGGAAGTTCGGCCGGACAGGTGAATATGTGACAATGCTGGGTACCGGTGGTTTCCATGTTGGCTGGACAACCGAAAAGGATGCACAGGAAATAATTGAAACTGCCCTGGAAGGGGGTGTACGTTTTTTTGATACAGCGGAAAGTTATTCAAAGGGACTTAGCGAAGAGCGCTATGGTAAATTTCTGACCCCAAAGTACCGCGATCTTATTTTCCTTATGTCTAAGACAACCGGCCCGGATGCAAAAACAGTCCGGGAGCATCTGGAAGGATCGTTAAGGAGGTTAAAGGTCGACCAGATTGATCTGTTTCAGGTTCATTCCGTCAGGACTCCACAAGATGTGGATGACCGGATTCAGAACGGGGTTCTTGATGTTATGATGAAGGCCAAAGAGGAGGGTAAAATAAAATATATTGGTTTCACCGGCCATCAGAATCCGTTTGCCCATGCACATATGCTGGACAGGACCAGTGAAAGCGATATTTTTGACGGAGTGCTTATGCCGGTAAATGTATTGGACCAGGTATATTTTAGCTTTACTAAAAATGTTATACCTAAAGCGTTGGACAGGAACCTGGGGATAATGTCTATTAAATCACTCGCCGACGGAAGATTTTTTGCAAAAAAGGAACAGGCACGGTGGACTACCGACGATCCTGTAATTCCAAATTATCTTAGCGTGGAGGAAGCTATGCATTTTGTGTGGTCATTGCCAGTTTCTGTGCTTATAACAGGAAGTGAAACAGCTGAAATGATGAGGGAAAAGATCGATCTTGCCCGATCGTTTACAAAACTATCTGAAGATCAGAAAATAACTCTGGTTGAAAAAGTCAGGGATATTGCAATGGCAGGCAAAGTGGAATATTATAAAAGACAGGAGGCTTAAATAATTTACGGTTTTTTTAAAAACAGATGCCCCAGGCTTGGTTGCAAATTATTTGTTATGTAAATTGAGCACTCATTTTTATTTAATTTTTTATGAAACGTATACAGGATTGTCTGTTTTTATTTATAGTCAGAGATAGAATTTCTTTTCCAAAAGCTGCAGGCCGGAATTCGATTAATTTGTTTGAGTCCTTAAAAAGATCAGGTCTTTTGATTTTAAGCCGGGTTTTGCCATTGTTGCTGCTCAGTTCTTTGTCAGTGAAGGCAGAACAGCAATTTAATTCACAAGTCAGGGATGATGTTTTCAGGGCGGGTGCAGCAAAGGTAAAGATAACACCACCGGTTGGAAGCATAATGGGTAACTCATATGGCATAGGAGTATCTCAGGGAATACATGATGATCTGCATGCCAGGACTCTGGTATTTAAACAGGGAGATGTCAAAGCTGCCTTTATAGCTTTGGATATTATTAGCGTACCATATTTTCTCGTTGTGAAATCGCGGGAGATGATCGCCACAGAGACAGGTATTCCGAAAGAAAATATTATTTTGTGCGCAACACATGTGCACGCCGGGCCACAGTTGAATCCTCTTTTCTGGGATGCTGTGGGCGGATTGCCTAAGCAGAAAAGCACAGAATACTTTGAAAAATTACCCTCTATGATTGCAACAAGTGTAAATGAGGCAATTGATAAATTGCAACCTGTAAAGGTATCTGTTGGAACGGTACAGGAGACAACTGTTAATTTTAACCGGCGTTTTTTGATGAAGGACGGCACATTCAGGATGAATCCCGGCAAACTTAATCCAAATAGCGTCAGGGCAATGGGCCCAATTGACCCTGATTTGAATGTTGTTTATTTTGAAACACTCGATTCAAAGCCCCTGGCAACTTTAGTAAATTTTGCCCTACACCCTGCCATTGTCGGCGGCAATGAGTTTTCGGCCGATTTCCCCGGAAAAATTGCAGATTTACTGGCTACCGTGAAAGGGGAGGAGATGGTAACAGTATTTACTAATGGAAATTCCGGAAATATAAACCATGTTGATGTTAATCAGCCGAATCAGCTCGGCGGACAAAGTGAGTCAACAAGGATCGCAGTTATTCTGGCTGGTGATGTTATGAAGGCGCTTTCCTCCCTTCGTCCACTTGAAATCAATAAGCTTCAGGTGAGCACCAGGGAAGTTGAATTACCGGCATTTGAGTTTAAGGAAGGTGATGTTAAATGGGC
>JAAYJR010000395.1 GCA_012522835.1 Bacteroidales bacterium | reverse complement strand
GTGGATTAAAAGGAAGATTTGCAATTATCTGGTTAAACAGATGTTTAAATAATTTGATATGGAAAATATATCTACCCCTGCAGAGCTTAACGAAGCAATTCAGTTGCTGGAAGCGGAAAAGTCTGTTAATTTTCAAGAGATGAGGACAAATTTTTTCCTTGCCTACGAGAGCATTAAACCCGCTAATCTCATCGAAAGCACAATGAAAGAAATTGGTTCTTCCCCCTATCTTTTCAATAATATTTTTAACGTTGCCCTTGGTCTGGCCGCAGGCTATCTTTCAAAAAAAGCACTATCTGTTGGCAGGTCAAACAATAAATCCAGGAAACTTTTGGGCGTGCTTCTACAATTAGGCGTTGCAAACCAGGTTATTTATGCCCCAAATGCGATAAAGTCATTCGTCCAGGATATTTTCAGCAAAAAGGAAAAGGTAATTAAATCCGACTAACCGTGACTGTTAAAGAATTTATTATACCCTTTTACGTAAAAACGGTGCTGATTATTATTGGCTTAATGGACTTTGTTTTTACATTGTATATTGCTCAGGGCATAATAATTCCAATTGTTTTTGCAACTATTCTTGCCATCGTGCTCCATCCGGCTGTGAACCTGATAATCAGATTAAAAATAAACCGGGTTGTAGCCATAGTTATTGTGATGTTTCTTACTTTTGTAATAATTGCAATGTTTGGAACACTTCTGTATTCACAGGCAAACAGGTTCACTGAATGATTACCAAAGCTGGTTGACAAGTTTACTGAAATACTCAACCAAATTATCTTTTGGGCTTCAGGTTATTTTGACATTAGCGCCAATGAAATTACCACATGGATAACCAATACAAAAAATGAACTCATCGGAGGCGCTGAAATCGGACAAACAATCGTAAATGTCGGTAGCGTTGTAGCTTTATTATTTCTGATTCCGGTATATGTCTTTATGATTTTATTTTACCAACCTCTACTCATTGAATTTTTTCACAGGTTGTTTGGGAAAAGCAACAGAGACAAAGTGAGCGAAATAATAAACCAGATAAAAACCCTTATTCAGCGTTACCTTATCGGACTGCTTTTTGAAGTGGTTATCATTGCTTTTTTATATACCATTGGCCTCTTAATATTAGGCATTGAATATGCTTTAATTCTTGGTATTTTAGGGGCTCTCCTTAATCTGATACCTTATTTGGGTTCAATCATAGCAGCATCCATGCCAATGATAATTGCAATTGTAACCAAACCATCTCCCTGGTTTGCATTGCTGGTTTTAGCCCTTTATATAATCATTCAATTTATTGATAACAATTATATTGTTCCCAAAATAGTTGCTTCTAAAGTAAAAATCAACGCACTTGCATCCATCATTGCTGTTATTACATTTGGCGCACTGTGGGGTATACCGGGTATGTTGGTTGCTATTCCCCTGACAGCAATTGCAAAGCTTATTTTCGATCATATAGAACCGTTACAATCGTGGGGATTTTTATTGGGTGATACCATGCCGTCCCCATTGGGTAGTAACCCAATTCTCAAAAAATTGAAACTGAAGTGAACGAGTGTTGAACCTCCAAAATTGAATGAATCACCGGAATAAGTGTGAATGATGTAACTCTTATCTGAAATACTGTAAAATTTTCCCACATGAACTCCCCTACCTTTACAAGGTGAAAAAATTTACACCTTTAAAAAAAGTGACAATAAACACCCTTGTTGTTAAAAAGCAGGTTATCCGGCTTGGTGAAAAAACTTATGAAAAAACGCAGGAGGCTAATGTTTTCTTTTCAGAAATAGGCGTCTTCTTTTTGTTTCTCTGGAAAACTGTGAAAGAAACGTTTTCCCTGAATTTTGAATTTAACGAATTCCTGCGACAGTGTTTTCAAATCGGTTACAAAACATTACCTCTTATTTCAGTAACAGGACTCATAATGGGTTTGGTGCTTACCATACAATCGCGGCCTGTCTTGTCAGATTTCGGGGCTGTATCAATGCTTCCGGGAATGGTAACTTTATCACTTATCCGGGAAATAGGGCCTGTTATTACTGCATTAATTTGTGCAGGGAAAATTGGTTCGGGTATGGGAGCCGAGCTGGGTTCAATGAAGGTATCTGAACAAATTGATGCCATGGAAGTGTCTTCCACTCATCCCATACGTTTTTTGGTTGTCACAAGGGTTTTGGCTGCCACACTTATGATTCCACTTTTAGTTTTGTATGCCGATGCTCTGGGGATGTTCGGAAGCTGGGCCGGTGTAAACATTAAAGGAAATGTCACTTTTGTGCTGTTTTTCAATCAGGCATTCAGGGTGGTTGAATTTATGGATTTTTTACCCGCTGTGATAAAAACGTTCTTTTTTGGCGCTGTTATCGGGCTAGTGGGTTGCTACAAAGGTTATACCGCAGGACGTGGAACAGAAAGCGTGGGCAAAGCGGCCAATTCGGCTGTAGTGCTTGCTTCACTGCTTGTAATTATAATTGATTTGGTTGCTGTGCAAGTTACCGATATGCTTTTATAGTAAAAAATAAGTTATGGTTAAAGATGAAATGGTTATACCGGAAAGTACAAAAACCCCCGAACTGATTATTGAAATTGATAATCTCAGTAAAGGTTTTGAGGATATGCAAGTATTAAAAAACTTGTCGTTAAAGCTTTTTAATGGCGAAAATCTGGTAGTTCTCGGTAAATCAGGCTCCGGAAAATCGGTTCTTATTAAATGTATCGTCCGTTTGCTAAATCCTGACCAGGGAACAATTTTGGTACTGGGCGAAAATGTAAATAAATTAAACAGTAAAAGGCTTGCAGTCCTGAGGGAAAAAATCGGATTCCTTTTTCAGAGCGGTGCACTGTATGATTCCATGACCATCAAACAAAACCTTGAATTTCCTTTACGCAGAATAAAAAAGAAACTTACCAAAAAAGAAAGGGACAAAAAAATTGAAGAAGTTCTGGAGAATGTGGGACTGGCAGACACTTTAAATAAAATGCCCTCCGAGCTTTCGGGTGGAATGCGAAAACGGGCAAGCCTGGCGCGGACCATAGTTGTTGATCCGATGATTATGTTATACGATGAGCCGACCACCGGACTCGATCCGGTAACTTCTTACGGAATAAGTGCTTTGATTAATGATGTGCAAAAAAAATACAAAACTTCATCCATCATTATCACTCACGATATTGAATGTGCCCGCGCCACTGCCGACAGAATTATCATGTTGCATGACGGCGAGGTATACATGGAAGGGAATATTGATGAATTTGAAAGTTCATCCGATGAGCTAATCCAGTCTTTTTTCAAACAAAAAACATAAAAAAATGGAAAATCATACACCACGGTTTAAGGCACGTTTAGGAATTTTTATTGCAGGAGGAATAGCAATTTTTGTAATTGCAATTTTTATTATTGGCAAACAACAAAATTTATTTAATCCTGTATTTAAAATTACAACCAACTTTTACAACGTCAGCGGACTGGAAGTTGGAAATAATATCCGGTTCTCGGGCATCGATGTTGGCATTGTTGATAACATAAAAATTATTAATGATTCAACAGTGCAGGTTGATATGCTTGTAAGAAAAGATGTGCAGCAGTTTATAAAAGCTGACAGTTATGCAAGCATTGGTTCTGAAGGAATTATCGGCGACAGGATTATTATTATTACACAGGGAAGCAATAACTCTTCAATTGCAGAAGACGGAGATCATATATTGTCAAAAGAGCCGATTGAAACCGATGATATAATGAAAAGTTTAAAAACCAGTGCTGGGAGTGCTGAAGTTATTATGATGCAACTTGTTGAAATAATGATGAATATTAACAGCGGCAAGGGCACACTGGGCAGGTTAATCCAGGATTCAACCATTGCAGAAAATGTCAATCAGACCATTGAAAACTTCAAAAAGAGTTCCGAAGGGTTGGATCAAACCATAGAGGTTACAAAAGAAAATCTGTTTGCTTTTATGGAAAGCCTGCAAAAAACTGCCGGAAAAACTGAAGTTGCCTCGTACCAGCTAGGTGAAATTATGATGAAGATAAACAATGGCGAAGGAGCTATTGGGATGTTGATCCAGGATACAGCTATAGTAAATAACATTGATGAAACAATTATTAATCTTAAAAAAAGCAGTATAGGGCTGAACGAAAACATGGAGGCGCTCAAACACAACTTCCTTTTCAGAGGGTATTACAGGCGACAGGCTAAAGAAGTTGAAAAAAAGCGAATAGAGACAGAGATGGTAATGCCGGTGGAAAATAAATGAGAGGGCAAAAAAAGAGAAATGTGGATAAGAAGTGCGACAATATTATTTATTGTTTTATTAATAACAAATGATTTCGCATTTGCACAGGATACTATAGTCCAAAAAGATTCAACCCGTCTGTACGAAAATATCGCAACTTATTCTGAACGATCCGGGTTTACCAAATTTATGTTCCGGTTGTTCTTTAAACCGGTTTCACCAGCCCCTGCGCAAAAAATACTGAATAAGCGACTGAAACAGCAACCGTACAGCTCCTTTGAAGGGAAAATCATCAGACAAATCAATATTGCAACGTTAGATCCGTTTGGAAATTCAATTGGTGACACTATTGCGGCATCCCTGAACTTTATAACTAAAACAGGAAACAAATTTCATGTTAAAACACATCCCTTCACAATCCGTAACCTTTTACTGATCCATCAAAATCAACCCTTCGATTCACTGCGGGTAAAAGAATCTGAACGTTTGGTGCGAAATATGAGTTATATCACTGATGTATCTTTTTATACAGTTACAACTCCCGAAAATACTGATTCGGTTGATATTTTCATTCGAGAACTGGATAGCTGGAGCCTGATTCCCGGAGGTTCCTTCTCAGCTTCGCGTCTCTCCTTTAACCTAAGAGAAAACAATTTCACCGGCCTGGGGCATACGTTCCAAAATGGAATCATTTGGAACCATTCAACCGGAGACATTGCTTACAGAATGAAATACTTCATCCCAAATATCCGAAATACTTATATTAATTCCACCCTGCAATACGGTACCGATGAATGGGGAAATTTTATTAAGAACTTTGCTGTGGGACGACCGTTCTTTTCCCCCCTGGCGAAGTGGGCCGCAGGGGTAAATTTTTCACAACACCTTCGCAAAGATACAATCTGGTCAATCAACTTTATGCGTTTTAAATATAATGCACAAGATTATTGGGCAGGAAGTTCGATACCTGTATTC
>JAAYJR010000436.1 GCA_012522835.1 Bacteroidales bacterium | reverse complement strand
TCTCTGAATATATCTTCCAACTTTGTTTCCACCGGAGTAAGTTGTCTGATATACCACCCCTTTTCCACACAAAGGTCGAAGATCAATTTGGCAGAATTTTCACCCTGTCGTGAATGCACATCAAACAGAGCGCTGTCGCGTCCTGAAAAATCAACCATCTCAACTGAAGGCAATCCCCTCAAAGCCTCGAATGCTTCATTCCGGCCGGCATTTACCAGTTCTACCCTGAGTAGTTCATTACCTTGTGCCTGTCTTCTTAACTCCTCAGCTGTTCCGTTGGCTACGATCTTCCCGTTATGGATAATAAGAATCCTGTCACAGGTAGCTTCAACCTCTGCAAGTATATGTGAGCTTAGAATCACCGTTTTCTCCCTGCCGATTTTTTTAATCAGTTCCCTTATCTCGACAATCTGGTTAGGATCTAGTCCGGTAGTCGGTTCATCCAGGATCAGAACTTCGGGATCATGAATTAGCGCCTGGGCAAGTCCAACACGCTGACGGAAACCTTTTGAAAGTTCCCTGATCTTTTTGTGTTTTTCAGATTTCAGACCACAAACCTGCACCATTTCTGTCACCCGGTTTTCTATATCTGCCTGTTTAACCCCCTGCAGTCCGGCTGTGAACCCAAGAAAATCGATTACAGGCATGTCGTGATAAAGAGGGTTATGCTCAGGAAGATATCCGATGTGCTTTTTAACTTCAGCGGGATCACTGTTGACTGATATGCCTCCAACCCAAATATCACCAGTATTAGGTACCAAAAAGCCAGTGATGGCCTTCATGGTTGTAGTCTTACCAGCGCCATTTGGTCCGAGAAAGCCTAAAACCTCTCCTGTGTTGACCCGGAAACTCAGGTTATCAACAGCATTTTGCTGTCCGTATGTTTTAGTAATACCATCGACAACTATATCCATTTTTTTGTTTGTTTATCTGGGAATTCAAAAATATAAAAATCAACCCAACCCAAAATCGTAACTTTTATTATTTAACACAATTTAACAGTATGTATTATATAGCTCCGGGTTTGCCAACAGACATTCATATTTTCACACAAAAGACAGGGCAGAATAATCAAAATTATATACATTTGATCATTACTAAAAAAAACAAAATGACTGAAAGAAGAGAATTTATAAAAAACAGCCTGTTGGGTGCTACCGGCATTACAATCGGCGGTATGGGATTCAGCGCAAAATCCTATGCCTCAATTATCGGATCCAACGACCGTATTAATCTGGCTGTTATAGGAATTCGTAACCAGGGACTTGTACATATCAACAACTGGTGCGACATAAAAGAGAGTCACAACGTTATTGTAAAGACAATCTGTGATGCTGATGAGCAACTTTTCGAATCCCGCTCCAATACCATTTATGAAAAGACCGGACAGAGACCGGTGACAGAGTGGGACATGCTAAAAGTCTATGAAGATAAGGATATTGATGCCGTATCAATCGTAACTCCAAATCACTGGCATGCCCTGGCGACTATCTGGGCCTGCCAGGCCGGGAAACATGTATATGTTGAAAAACCTGTCTCGCACAATATATGGGAAGGCCGTAAAATGATCGATGCCGCACGCAAGTATGACAGGATCATGCAGGTGGGACTTAACAACAGGTCCTCTGCAAATGTGATAGAAGCAATAAAATTTTTACATGAAGGTGGCATCGGAGATCTTTTCATGGCCCGTGCCCTCTGTTTCAAAGCACGCGACTCATACGGTATAGCAAATGACAGCGAACCACCGGCAACACTGCACTATGACCGCTGGCTGGGACCAGCACCATGGAGGCCGTATAATGCAAAAAGAGGACATTACTGCTGGCACTGGTACTGGGATACCGGTAACGGAGATACCGGAAATACCGGCCCTCATCAACTGGATATCGCAAGATGGGGATTGCAAAAAAATGAACATCCTGTTTCAATTTATTCTACAGGCGGATTATACGGGTTCAGAACGGAAGGTGCAAAACCAGGTGAAGAGACACCGGGCAAACCGGTTTATGGTGATGTTGAAACATACGGCCATGACAAGACATCGCAAGAGACTCCTAACACCCAAAATGCTGTCTTCAAATACCGTGACGGCACAATCATCGAGTTTGAGGAAAGAGGCCGTTATACAAATCATGAAGGCAGCGAGGGACAGGAAGTTGGAAATCTCTTCTTTGGCAGTGAAGGATGGCTGGAAATTTATGGCAGTAACTGGAATGCTTTCCGCAGAAGGGAAAAAGAACCGTTTGCAGGATCAAAAATGGTTAAAACAACCCAAAAAGGTAACCACTTTACAAATTTCATAGATGCAATCCGTGCAGGTAAGAAAGAGATTCTTCACAGTGACATAAGGGAAGGGTTCTATTCATCTGCTCTACCACTGCTTGCAAATATCTCTTATCGTCTTGAAAGAGAGGTGAAATTTATGGGAGAGTATGAAAAATTTGCAAATGATCAGGAAGCCGATACAATGCTGACACGCAGGTACCGCCATCCTTATGTAGTCCCTGAGAATGTGTAAGATAAAATCAGCAATCCGTCGGCTGAAAGCCGACGGCAATGGATAAAGCACCGATGCAGCAGCCAGTGGTTCAATGCCTTATCCCTTGCCGTTCGCTTCAGCGAACGGATTTATTGATGAAGCAGTAACTTGTTCTTTGCCATATCCCTTGCCGTTCGCTTAAGCGAACGGATAAAAAATTGATTAGTATTTAGTTATATCCATATTATCTAAATTAATACCAATAATTATGAAACAATTACCACTCATTTTGCTGTGTGTAATTTCATTAACACTGATTCTTTGCTTTACTCTTATCGGTAAAGAAAAAATTCAATATGCAATTGCACAAACTTTCTACCACAAAAACTATATATCAGTTCAGTCTTCTCCGGGGAAAGAGCTCCGGCAGGAACAGTTCAAACCTGATGACCTGCTGGATATAACAATCGACGGAAAAATGAATGAGGATATATGGAAAAAATCTCAGATAGCTAACAGGTTTTTTACTGAAGGAAGAACACCTGATGATGAGGTAGTGGTTAATTTATTGAGCGATAAAGAATATATCTATCTGTTCTGGGAAATTGACAACGGCTCATCCCTGAATGCCAACATCATGAAAAATGACAGTGCCCTTTATGGAGACGACTACATACAAATTAACCTGAAACCTGTAATTCCTGATTCAATAGAGTATGCCAGGGAGTACTCCTTTTCAATAGCGGTTAATCCTGAGGGAACTGTCTGGGATGCATATTATGATCCTTATCATACAGGTTATTTCTTTACTAACTGGAATTCAAACAGTATAGTAAAGACAATTAAAAATAATAACAGTTATATGATTGAGATGGCCATCCCTTACGCCGGACTGGATATATACTCTGATCCGGGGTGGATATGGAATCTCACATTCAACAGGGCCAAAGCTGCAATAAATTCGATAAGCTCCTCAATGACCGGATTATCTGTTGTGCAAAATGTTAAAGTGAGAAACCCGCGTATGGTTGGTTATTACTGGCCCAGGGAAGATTTTTGGCCGGATATAATTCCCAGTCTGAAAAATATTGAAAAACCTTCATCGGAGGCTGCTAAACTGGTTACTCCGC
>JAAYJR010000135.1 GCA_012522835.1 Bacteroidales bacterium | reverse complement strand
TTTTTCTGCGGGTATCTAAAATATATGTTTTTGTCGGGCTCCCGTCACAGTTAAGGTATCCGGTTTCGGGATTGCCGGCGGGCCAGCGGCCGGATTTAAAATTGTTAAGATAAAGGTATTTATCTTTTACTATTCCCCTGACAGGATAACCGGCATCGTCAGGCCTTCCCACATCATGCCGCTCTTTTCCAACAAGAACAAAATCACGCTCCTCTGTAATTTGTCCCGATTCAGCAGAAGAAAATATCTCATTTAAACTCCTTCCGGTTACTGGTTGCATATTTACCTCTTCGGGTGAAACGCCGGCCAGCTCCAGAATAGTAGGGGCAAAGTCAATAAAACTTACGAAATCATCAACTACACGTCCCGGATTTTTAATTCCATCAGTCCACATTATTGCCAGGGGCAGGTGGTTTGAGTACTCATATACCTGCCCTTTAATGCGCGGAAATGGCATGCCATTATCGGCAGTTACTATTACAACAGTGTTTTTGAGCCGGCCATTTTTTTCCAGTATTTCCATCATTCTCTGAAGATGCAGGTCGAAATATTCTATCTCAAAAGCGTAATCAAGCATATCTGTTCTTATGGTATCTGCATCCGGCCAGAATGAGGGTACCTCATCAATGGCTGACATCTTCTTGTCACCGTAGTTAGTTCCTGCCCCGTATTCATAAGGACGGTGAGGTTCTGTGCTGCCATACCAGAAGCAGAAAGGGCTTCCTTCCGGGCATGCTTCCAGGAAAGATTCAAAATTTTTTGCATAGTCGTTGGCTGATATATATTTTGCCGGGGGATTTGTTTTGAATGTGTCAAATTTTGGCCCTGTCAGTTCCCGCTTTTTTCCGTTTATCTCACCCGGTTCTCCGGGTGCCCATCCCTTGGCAACACTGCCAACCCAGTATCCGGCATCTTTAAGGGCTTCAGGATAGGTCCTGAACTTTGCAGGGAAAGCAGGTGAGTGGTTGGCTGCTTCCTCCAGCTGCCAGCTGTTGCGGCCTGTCAGTATGCAAGCTCTGGAAGGTGCACATTTTGAATTTGGAGTATATGCACGTGTGAACAATATCCCTTCTCCTGCAACCCGGTCAAAAGCGGGTGTTTTAACCCAGTTACATCCGTAAGCGCCAAAATGTTTCCATGATGCATCGTCGGCAATGGCAAAAAGGATATTGGGAAGTTCAGCCTTCTCAGGTTCCTTATTGCAGCCCGGAAGTAAAAAATATACTATAATGTAAAGAATAACATAGATTCGGTTAAAAATCATGATTTTTGTTTTTTGATTAGAAATAAAACCTGCAATTTGATCATGTAAATTTAATATATATCGGCAGAAATGCTTCATTTTATTTTCAGGAATATTAATCCCTGAAACTATTCTGGTAACTGTAATGTTTACAATTTATGAAGAAAATTCTATAGTGGTGGTCATTGCTCGTGCTATTTTAAGTTTAATCAGAGATTGTTTTAGCATGGGGATTCATATTTTGATAGGATATTAAACTCCGGCAGGCATTAAAATTTTCTATATTTGCATATTTTTTAGATACGTAGCAGAATCAGAGAA
>JAAYJR010000573.1 GCA_012522835.1 Bacteroidales bacterium | reverse complement strand
GGCGTGAAACACTCGAAGATGTGTGAATAATGTAAATTATAACATCAATTGTGTAATACTTTATGAATCAGTCAGCGTAACTTTGTCCGGATCTGGTTAATAAAGTTACAAATGCAGGCAAACGGAATTGAAAAATCTAAAATTCATATACTTGTTGACATCATTGAGTATGTAACAAATTCAGTGGTTAGTAAAACCATTATACTTAAAACTACCGGCAAGATCAGCATTATGGCCATTGATTCAGGCAAAGAGCTGTCCGGTAAAATTTCTCCTTTCGATACCTTTATTCAGATTATCGAAGGAACAGCCGAAGTAGTTATTGATGATCAGTCCAACATACTGCACACAGGGCAAGGCATAATTATACCGGCACATGCATCAAATATTATCCGGTCCATTGGCCGGTTCAAAATGCTTTCAACAGTGATAAAAAGCGGTTATGAAGAAGGAACATTGTAGAAGAAATTACTAAAGTTAAATATCATGACAAAAAACAAAGAGGGAAAAGAGAGAAAGAACACAAAGAAGGAAGCTGTAAAAAGCCTTAAAGAGAAAAGAGCTGATAAAGCTGCTAAAAAGGCCGGGAAAACGATGCAGGAATAGTTTAGCCTACAGCTATTACAAACTTAGAACACCGGAAATAAGCAACCATGACATAGGAGTTGTGATTAAAAATTAAATAGATGAAGATCACCTATATTGCCACATACCCACCCCGCGAATGTGGTATTGGAACATTTACGAATAACCTGTTCAAATCGATGTTAACAAACAGCGGGCCGGATGAACAAAAAAATGAAGGTTTTGTGGTTGCAATAAATGACAACGATCTCCTTTATAAATACCCGGAAGAAGTTAAAGTTACTATAAGGCAGGATTATCAGGAAGATTATTTAAAAGCAGTGAAGTACATTAACCTGAGTGGTGCAGACGTTTGTATCCTCCAGCATGAATTTGGCATCTTTGGCGGACAAAGCGGGGTATATATTCTTCCCCTGCTTCACCGGCTTGAGATACCACTTATAGTAACACTTCATACCATACTTAAAGCACCCTCTTACAACGAAAAAGCGGTTTTGAAAGAAATTTGCAAGATGTCCGCCAAAATTGTAGTAATGAGCCGCAAAGCAGTTGAGTTTCTGGTAAATATTTACGATGTTCCAAAAGAAAAAATTGCTCTGATTGAGCATGGCGTCCCGGATATTCATTTTAGTCCTGAAAAGTCAAAAAAGGCATTTAAACTTGGAAACAAGAAAGTGCTGCTTACTTTTGGTTTTATCGGACGAAGCAAGGGTATTGAAACAGTAATTAAAGCATTGCCGGAAGTAGTTAAAAAGTACCCGGAAATTATTTACATTGTTTTGGGAAAAACCCACCCAAATGTACTGCGGCATTCAGGCGAAGAGTACCGAATTTCCCTTTTGCGTTTGGTAAAAAACCTTCAGCTTGAAGATCATGTAATTTTCCTGAATGAATTTATTGATGAACAGGATTTATTCAAATATTTATATGCCTGCGATATTTATATCACTCCTTATTTAAATGAAGCCCAGATTACCAGCGGAACCCTTTCGTATGCGGTTGGAGTGGGTGCGGCTGTTCTTTCAACACCATACTGGCATGCTGCTGAATTATTGGAAAAAGGAAGGGGCAGGCTCTTTAATTTTAATGATCCTGATCATCTGGCGGAAACGTTAACTGAACTTCTTGACCACCCTGAAGAACTTCGTAAAATAAAAAATAAAGCCGGTGAATACGGGAAAAAAATTATCTGGCCGAAAAGCGGTGAAAGATATTTAGCGCTCGTCGAAAAAGTTGTAAAGGAAACAGGCCCTGTTATTATCCGGAAAGAACCGGAACCTGATCTTCTTATCCTTCCCCCCTTCTCTCTTGCACATATTAACAGGCTTACTGACGACACAGGCATCATTCAGCATGCCAAATTCGGAATTCCAAACCTAAAGGAGGGTTATTGTCTGGATGATAATTCGCGTGCCTTGCTGATGGTTTTAATGGCTTACCGTCAAATAAAAAATATGCGGGCTCTTGAATTGTCACCTGTCTATTT
>JAAYJR010000313.1 GCA_012522835.1 Bacteroidales bacterium | reverse complement strand
GTCAAATCGGGTAAATTGCTGTATCGTGATGCCTGTAAGCTAACCAGCTTAAAAGGAGACACGTTTCAAAAGTTTTTTACTGAACATTTTTAATTGCTGCCATGAGTGTTTTCATCGTGGATAGCAACTTCTTTATTCAAGCTCACAGAGTAAGTTATCCCCTGGACGTTGCATACAGCTTTTGGAATAAGGTGAAGCAGTTAGCGGATTAAGGGTTAATAATAAGTATTGATAAGGTTAAGGTTGAAATTTTTAATAATCATGACCTCCTTTCTGAATGGTGTGAGGCCAATCTTCCAAATGACTTTTTTAAGGATACTGAATCAAGTATTGACAGCTATAAGCTAGTCACCTCTTGGGTTGTATCAAGAAGTACACATTATCTGCCTAAAGCAATAAATGAATTCCTGTCAAAAGAAGAAGCTGATGCATTTATTGTAGCTTACGCACTTGATGACCCATCAAACAATATTATAGTTACACAGGAAGTAAGTGAACCTTATCGTAAGAATAAGGTTAAAATACCTGATGCCTGTGATGCCCTTGAAATAAGATATGTAAATATGATGGATATGTTCAGGATGCTTGGGAAGACTTTTTAGAAATAACTTTCGCTGACGGATCAATACTTTTTATTTCATTTCGTATTCGCACTGTTATGTTTGTAGTATTTTCAAATTATCTCAACCTTAACATTTCTGATTAATGCTTCTTCTGTTGTGTCATTTCTAAATCCAACCTTGCCTGAGGAATTCTCAATTAATTGATTATGACTAAACACCTTCTCATCATTAATAAATATGCTTATTGATTGACCTTTAACAATTAGTTTTACTCTGAACCAGGAATCTAAATTCTTTCTATGAGTTACAGAAATGTTATCCATCACAACCCAACCTGTTCTTATCTCATCAACAATAAAATCCTTATGTTCAGAAGTTTTTCCTCGAATAACCGGAACTGATACTCTTCGATGTGGTCTAACTTTTTCCGTTGTAATTTGAAACATATAATAGTTCTGAAGATCTTTGGCCCTTATAATTACCCCAATACAACAATTTAGGATTTTTGCTTCAAACTTAAAGTTATAATTTTCCCAGTATGCACCCTTTTTAGTTAATCCACCTTCATCTGATCCAGTAACATATAATTCATTTTCAGTTGTTATTCTCCAAGGGCCTAGATGGTCCCAATTATGTTCGATTGGTTTTTTAAAATCATCGGTAAATACTAGGGTTAGATGTCTACGGATTCTTATATACTGCAACCAAACATATAATAATAAAGATGTTGCAGTTAGTGCCCAAATCTCCTTCCAATTATTGCCTAAAAACTTTATAATCTTCATAACAATGCTTTCAGGCGTCCATTCATAATTACTTAAGATTATTGAGATAATGCTAAAAATTCCTCCAGTGATGGCAGTAATTGCAGTGATTTTGTCTGCAAGTTTTTGAAGTTTATTAAAAAACCTATTCACGTTTTTTGACTTTTATTTGGACGAAGTTTTATTTGCCTACTTCATTATGGTGCCTGACTGTGCTTTCAGCATGATGTCAGGTCATGGTCCTTGTAATAACACCCAGTATTCTTTCGCGGTCATCATCTGTCAAATTGGATCCCGACGGCAGGCAGAGGCCATTGCTGAAGAGTCCTTCCGAAACACCTGTCTCATATACCGGGCAGGATGAAAAGATGGGCTGAAGGTGCATGGGCTTCCATAATGGACGCGATTCTATATTTTCATTTTCCAGGGCAGTCTGTAATTCTTCCCTGTTTACCCTTGCCCGGGACAGGTCAATAAGAATGGTTGTCAGCCAGAAATTTGAAAAATATGATTCGCCGGGTTCATTAAGAAAACTGATTTCTTCAAACTGTTCAAGATTCTTTTTATAAAAGAAATGATTATCCCTTCTCGCTTTCACTCTTTCTTCCAGAACCTCCATCTGTCCAATGCCTATCCCTGCCAGTACATTGCTCATACGGTAATTATATCCTATCTGGCTATGCTGATAATGAGGAGCCTTGTCTCTTGCCTGTGTGGACAGGAACCTGGCCCAGTCAGCCAGTTTTTTATCGTTGGAAATCAATGCACCGCCTCCCGAGGTGGTTATTATCTTGTTCCCGTTGAAAGACAACACTCCCATCTTTCCAAAAGTACCTGTCTGTATACTATTGAATTTGCTTCCCAGTGCCTCGGCAGCATCCTCTATCAGCGGAATTTCATATCTGGCAGCAATTTCCGTTATCCTGTCCATATTGGCCGGCATACCATAGAGATGAACAACTATTATTGCTTTTATTTTCCGTTTCGGATCAGCCTTCCTGCGCTTCAGTATAGCCTGTTCCAGAAGGTCAGGATCCATATTCCAGGTCTTCGGCTCACTGTCAATCAAAACCGGAATTGCACCAGTGTATACAATAGGATTTACTG
>JAAYJR010000463.1 GCA_012522835.1 Bacteroidales bacterium | reverse complement strand
TGGAGTTTAATACATCTGTAACCAGATTTGAATCCTCCACTATCTGGAAATCATACATACCTACACAAATAAAATCTGCTCCGTTTTCAAAAGCATATCCAAATGCATCTTTAGGGGGTATGGCTCCGGCTGCAAGCACTTTAAAAGCTATCCACGGTTCATCAAGTCCATTCATAAAGTCAATAGTTTCCTGCGGTTTAAAGCAGAAGATATTGTCTTTATAGCCCTTGTCAACAGTGGTCTTTCTTTCAAGATCAACCTGTGCAGACCAGTAGTTGTGATGATGGAGTGTCTTTACCCAAAAGTCAGGTTTTATACCCTGGTCAACACAACCTTTTATAGTTTCAAGAAGATGTCCTCCGATACCGGCAGGTTTTCCGTAACTGCGTATCAGTTCAAGGGCCTTTACAATTTCATCAAACTTACCCTCCTGTACCAGCTTATCAGTCATACCACCATGGCAGTACATTGCTGCAGCTCCTCCTTCTTCAGATAATCTTACTCCTCCCAGAAGTCCCTCTTTTCCACCTCCACCGCAATCAGAAATAAATTGAATATTTCCGCCAGTTTCATGCCAGTATTTATTAACTATCCGGGCAAGAGAAGATGTGGTAAGGATTGTATTAATTCCGCATTTTTCAGCTAACTGCATTGTCATCATCACTCTTTCATCGGTGTGATATGCTTTTACAAGCTTTGAGGCATAGATAAGGTCTCTCGAATGGGCCCATCCTCCGATCAGATTACCGCCCATAATAAGACGGCTTAATTCAAGATCGCCTAATTTTCCTTTGGGTACCTGGCCCTTAAGATCATTCAATGAGGCGAAGTTGAATGTTTTTAATGTAGCTTCAGAAATGGCATCCGGTTTATCAGTCAGAAATTTTTCTTCAAAGCTGTCCCAACGCTTCTTTTTGTATACTGCATAGGCAAAAGCGCCCAGGAACGGGACACTTATCATGTCGCGCAGCAACTCTCTGCGTACCAGGGATGTTTTTTCATCTTTGGGAACTGGTATGGGAGCCGTAGCTTTCTCCTCTTTCCACCTTTTGATTAACCTGTCGATCCCAAAGAAATAGCTGGACGGTAAAATTGCAAAAACGGCCAGGAGGAAGAATTCGACAAGTGTCTTGTTTACCCAGAGATAACTCCCTTCACTGATTGATCCAAAAGTATATCCGGGGATTGGAGGAAATGCAACAAAATAGAAAAGTAATAATACAGAACCGGCAACAGATGACCACCTGACAAGAAATCCTGTCATTAGAGAGATGCCAATTAGTATAAGTCCCCAGATATTCAGAAAGTCAACAACCTGCATTATGCCCGCGGATTCAGCCATTTTGTGGAAAATATCTGAAAACAACCATGAAGACCCCATCAGGAAAGTCTTCGCGCTCCAACCGGGAGAGATCAGTTTGGCAATGCCTTCATAAAGGAAATGCCACCCAACGATAATTCTGAGGATTGTCAGAAAATAGTTTCTGTACTTCATTTTATAAAAAATTATTTCGATTCGATTTTAATAAAAATATCTGAAATGTACAATATTATATTCATTGTTTAAGTATAAAAATCCACTTCCCATAAATATTTTGTCACACATCATAATGTAATAATCACAGACATTAATCTTCCTGAATTTTCTCAATTTTATATTCCGGGTCCAAATATTCTTTCCTATTGAAATTTAATATTGCTTTTGTCACTGATCAGTACCGGAGAATCATATACCGGTATACCTGTGAAGGAGTATGAGTTACCCGAATTATTCCAGTCAGTTTTGGGTATTTCATAAATTCTTCCAGAGAAAATATCCACCCATACAGGATTTTTGAAGTTGCCATTTTTAATTGTGATGTCAACACTTTCAGTGTCAAAATAATTGTTTGGTATCTCTCCGTCAAACCACAGTGTTACAAGATTTAATCCTGTTTTAACATTTTTATATCCGAATATGGAGATCGATTTGTTTGTATTAATATCGTATTTGAAATCTGGAATACGTTCCAATTGGTTATCAAAAACAGAGGCAACATTTTGAATCGAATAGAAGGCAGTTTTTGGACGGACTGCCCTTAATGTTTTATCGGATTGTATCAGCCCTTTAATATTTAATGTACCATCATCTTTTCCCCAATTTTGATAATACATGTCAATAATGCAGAAAACAGATGTTTCGATATCCCTGCCCAGATCACCAAGCATACGGCGGGTGTCCCATTTCGCCTGTGAGATTTCTGTCCATTCATACTCTCTCAGGGCAAAACCGGGACAGTATCCACTTGGAGCTCCGTTCTCTCCCTGTCTCAGTAAAAGGTCTGATGAATATTTTGAGATAATTTTTTTTAATTCATTTACTCTGTCGTACACGGCATCAGGGTTCATTATATATCCATGATATACGACCCATTTGAAAAGTCCCAATTTTCCCCTGTCGGAAAGAATTTTTAAATAATCATCCATTAATGTTGGACTGGTTCCTGCCATTACAAGACCTGCGATCTCGGAATGAGGCTGGACTCTTTTTATTATCTCTGCAGTTCGAATATTATTTTCAGCAATAGCTTCTGCACCATGACGGTTAGGTTCATTCCACATCTCCCATTCAGTAACTTTAGTTTTATAACGGGTAACCATTGCCTCCACCCATTTGTCCCAAGCAGCAAGAGCTTCTTCAGAGACAGGAAATCCTCCGCCGAGGTCTGTCCCGCCGCCGCCTTCATAAATAGGATTTCCATAGCTTGTTGCCAGCCATGGTTTTAGTCCCCGTGATATTGCATCATCAATGATATGGTCAAGCCATGCCCAGTCATAAACTCCCTTTTCTTTTTCTGTTTTTGCCCATCCCCCCTGCAGGCGGATCTTTTTGATTCCCAGTTTAGGCAGATACTCTTTGTATGAATCATAGCTGGTAAAATCCCTGTCAAGAACTTCACATCCGATCGTCCAGTTTGATGCTTCAATTTCACTTACATCTCTCGGTTTGATAGTTCCTGTTCTTTTAAATGGGATGTCGTAATAAACTTGTACCCTGTCGTGGGAAGTATCAAGGAATTCATTGGATGTATCCCATTGTTTTTTTTCACAGCATGCAGAAACAATAATTGCTGTGAGACTTGCCAAAATAATTTTAATCAGTCTGATCGGTCTCATAGTTGTCAATTTTAGGGTAAAAACACTGCTTTTATTATCGGTTCTGATCCTTCAAGAATAGAATTAAAAAGGCTTTGGGCATCCTGAAATGAAAATGTATGAGTGATTAAATCTTTTGCAGGAATGAGGTTCTTTTTTAATAAATCAAGAGAAAGGTTGAAATTAATTGCCGGTTCTGCAAAGTAGGGCTGCAGGGTGATCTTGTTAAATATAAGGTAGTTTAAATCGAGAGGAATTACATTCCTACCACCAAAATGCAGGCCTAAAAATGTGATTATCCCTCCATATCTAATTATCCCGATTGCATCAGTGACAGCTTCAGGGGGAGCAGTAACTATCACTCTGTCAACTCCATGGGGAAAGTATTTTTTAATCACCTGGTTAAGATCTTCTTTTGTTGGATCAATAACTAAATCTGTTCCTAATTTGGTTGCCAGCTCTGCCCTGATACTTCCCCTCTTTCTGTGGGTGTTTGTCTGGGTCAATGCGACAAAACCGGCTCCGCGCAGTTTTGCAACTCTGGCAGCCATGAGCCCAATTGGTCCGCCGCCGATAACGACCACACTGCCATTAAGTGGTATATCTGCATTGATAACAGAATTTAGTGATACCGCTAACGGTTCTGTCAGGCAGGCATCAATAAAGTCAAGGCCTTCAAACTTTACACAATTATTATATCTGACGAGAAGGTACCGGCTCATACCAGGCTGACCATTAAGACCTGTCATATTTCTGCATAAATCAGGTCTTCCGCTTTTACAATCATCACAATTGCCACACATGCTGCAATCTTCAACAATAACCCTGTCGCCCGGCTTTAAACTTTTTACTCCTTCTCCAACTTCTACCACCTCTCCGCTTATTTCATGGCCTAATGGCATTGTGTCATCCGTCCACTGACTTATAAAATTGATATCCGTACCACACAGACCGCAGGCTTTAACTCTGACGATAACATCATTAAAACCGGGATTTTCAAGGTTAAATTCCTTTGTAGACAGATCAATATATTTCTTTCCAAATAACCCTTTGC
>JAAYJR010000171.1 GCA_012522835.1 Bacteroidales bacterium | reverse complement strand
CTCCTCAACATCAAAAGCCAGCCCCAACTGGCTAGCAGATTCCTTGATGATTTTATACTGCGGACTGTTTTCAGTCAGCGGTGCAGCATTTGTGGTTTTTCCTTTGATAGTAATATTGATCTCTACATTGTTTTTCATCAACGGATTAATAAAACTGGTAAATACCTGGCTGTAATTGGCTACATCTATTTTCCCGGAAATAGAAATTGATCTAAATTCCTTTGTTAACGATGGTGATTGATTCACCTCATCAGGACTTTCAATACCACCTCCTTCCGGATATGTTTTTTCAAGTGTTTCAGGTTTTGAAACTTCCTGTGTTTCAGGTTGGTAAAAGGATTTATCCACCAGCCAGAAATCGGGTGAAGTAACATCGAAGAAAGGAACTCCTTCCCCTAAATAAATTTTCGTAAAATTACCGGGTTCTCCCTGTGCAATAGCTACCTGTCTGCCGTTACAAAGCCTTAACAGGCTGGTCTGTATAGCCTGTACTCCTGTTATCATTGGTTTGTCGTTATAGCGCAAAAAGGCTTCGTAAACATCCTTCACCCTAACCGGATTTTCAACTGTGGGTATTAAATTTATTTCCTGAAGTTTTCCAAAGCCCACTCCCTCCAGTAACCATTCTTCATCTTTTAATAATTCTAAGATATTGATATTAAACTGTACATCAATAATTTCTTTAAACTGTTTAATTTGTAGTTTTTCAATCTCACCTTTTGCACCGGCTTTTATAATCAGAGAATAAGCTATGCAAATTGATCTGTCAACCTTCTTGTTCAACTCCTTTATCTTTTCCAGAAGGTCGTTTTTCTGCTCCTGGCTTAACTGTCCGGCATAATCGGTTTTTATCTTATTGCAGGCAATCAGTTCCCGCAACTCAATATGCAGTTGATTAATGCCCATTTCTGTGGCTACCAGAAACAAAATGGTATTCTTGTATATCCTTTCATAATTTCCTCGTTTGGATGCTACTTTTTCAATATATGGTTTTAGTTTGCCGTTCAACACATCTGCATTTACAATAAGTGATGGGTGTGCAATTACCAGTGTCAAACGTGTTTGTTCCGGTAAGTCATCTGAAGGGGCAACCAACACATTGAACAGATTAAATTCCCTTTCATGTACTTTAATACGATTAATTATTTCCTGTTCAAGGTTAGATCGTTGCACATCACCTTTAGCCTGGTTGATCAAAATATTTATGTTTGGCCGTGTGTAAAACCAATAGCGTTTAATGTTTGCGGCTTCGGAATAATACAGGTAGTGTGCTTCTGATTCAAGCGCATCGATTACACCGTTTATTGAATTATGATTGTATGTATCAGGTTTTAGCACCATCAGTTTTATTTCCTTAATGTTCAATCCTTTTTTTGTACCGTCGCTGCCAAAAGTCCCCAGTATGATGGCTGTTGCCACGCCCTGTGTAATTCCAAACATGCGGTACTCTTGCTTATTGCTGTCTATTTTAAATGAATTGGAATTATTTCCCGAAACATCGGCAGAAATCACTGCATCGTAGCCATTTCCCCAAAGTTTTTTAATTTGTGAGGTAATAGCATCAAGGTTGCCCAGATTCATGTCTGAAAGATGAATCAATCCATGACTGCCCGTAAGGTTACTCTGACGTTTCCATAACTCGGCCACAATGGAACCCAGCATACGCAATACACCACGTGTGCGTTGGAAATCGCTGTGACTGGCCCAACGTTTTTCGAAAATATCAATCAGTTCGGGATGAAACGGATAGGCTTTGCGGAGGCGTTCCTAATAATCGGGACGGTCAGCATATTGTGGTATTTCGTGATTATAATCGAGAGTTTTGTAATAATCGTAATAATGTTTAACCACTTTTTCAATTTCAGCCTTATCTCCCAAATCTTCAAATAGCCGCCTGCGGATTACTTCAAAGATTTCATCACCTTCCACAGGTTTGGTATCTTTTCCAACACGCGATAAACGATTGTTTAGACTTACCAGTATTTGATGTCCTTTTTCTGATGAGGCGACTTCTAAAGGACTTGCCGGCAGGGTAACCACAGCTACACATTGATTTGAAACAGAAATAGATTCCGAGAGCTCCTGGATAAATGAAATAGTCTGATCAGACAAGGTTAGTGCCCCCACAGGCACACCTGAAGCTGCCACACAATAATCTGCCAATTCATCAATCAGAATCAAACAAGGGGCTGTTTTCTCCAGCACTTTCTTAAACAATCCTTTGGGTGTCGTCCTGTTCTCATCATTCTGCCTGATAATCTCATAAGTTTCTCTTCCCCCCAATTGAAAAGCCAGTTCGCCCCAAATGGTTTTAATATGTATACCATCAACAGTTCTTCCCTGTGTAGGGTCGTTAGTTGAATTAGTTACCACTGCAACATTGGCATTTTCAAATTCCGGCTTTCCTATTTCATCAATAATATCAGATGTCAATTCCCAGTTAACAATATCTTCCCCTTTTCTCACCAGGTGATATAAAGAAATAAGACTATGTGTTTTTCCTCCTCCAAAACCTGTTTGCAATGAAATAACCCTATTGTCAGCTTCCTGATTACCGTTTAATCCCCGAATGACCTGTCGGGCAAGATTTTTTAATCCCGCTGTAAAATAAGTTTTCGGGAAAAATTGTTCCGGATCGCGGTACACCTCACGGCCGGTGCCAAGTGCCACATCCCCAAGATTGGCAGCAAACACTGATTCATCGAGGTTGCCCCGCTCAATATCTTCATGAGGGCGAACATTCATAAACCAGGGAAGCAGCGGTCCTTTAGCAACAAGAAATTTTCCCGTATCTAACGAATCAACTACCACTTCCTTCTCGACAACTTTAATTTTTTCAGG
>JAAYJR010000323.1 GCA_012522835.1 Bacteroidales bacterium | reverse complement strand
GTATAATATTTTATAAGTAGCAACTTGAATTAATTAGTAAATCTTTACTCTCAAAATGACTTATATCCGTTTTTATTTATGCAAATTCCTAAAATAATTTAGTTTTGTATACATAGGGGATATGTCGTATGAAAAGGTTGCATTGGTATATTATTAAAACTTTTCTGGGTCCATTTTTTATGACCTTCTTTATTGTTGTATTCATTCTGCTGATGCAGTTTCTCTGGAAATATGTCGATGATTTAGTTGGAAAAGGGCTTGAAATAAAAGTGTTGGCAGAAATGCTCTTTTATGCATCATTTGGAGTTTTACCTTTTGCTTTCCCCCTTGCAATGCTTCTTGCCTCAATTATGGCTTTTGGTTCCCTGGGTGAAAACTACGAACTGGTGGCTATGAAATCATCAGGTATTTCGCTGATAAGTATTATGAAACCTCTTTTTTTTATTGCAATTATTGTGACTGCAATAGCTTTTTATTTTTCCAATAATATTCTTCCAAATACTAACCTGCGATTTACCACCCTTTTGTGGAGCGTTAAACAACAAAGACCAGAACTTGTTTTGCAGGAAGGGGTGTTTACAAATGAGATGGATGGTTATAGCATCAGGGTTGGCAGCAAGGATAAAAAAACCAATATGCTGAGGGATCTGCTGATCTATGACCATACCGGAAAAAAAACCAATGAAAGCGTGACTGTTGCTGATTCAGGTTATCTGAGAATCACAGAGGATAAAAAATTTATGGTTCTGAATCTCTATAACGGAGTAAATTATTCTGAAGAAAATCCCTCAGGATCGGCCCGCAGGTCAAACCAGACTTATCCTTACCGCAGAGATAAGTTTGATGAACAGACTATCAGGGTGAAAGTCAGGAATTTTGAATTTAGCCGCCGCGATGAGGGTATTTTCAGAAATACCTACAGGATGTTAAACATAAAAGAACTTAAATTTATGGAAGACTCGCTGGGTAATGATTACTATAAAAGACTGAAGGGTTTTATTATGGAGATGAACCTGAATCCATTGGTTACCCAGAGGGTATTTAATATGATGACCACTGAAGATTCATTAAAAAGAAATATTGTTGCTGAACCAGATTCAGTATTTGATTTCAATCAATATTTCGACAAACAGAATAATTGGGTGAAGGCTGAAATTGCACAAGCTGCTTTGGAAAATGTACGAAATAATGTACAGGTTCTGAATATGCATGATGATCAGCTCTATAACCGAAAGAAATACCTGAACAGATATAGTATGGAAAGACACCGTAAATATACTCTCTCATTTGCAGTTCTTATATTCTTTTTTATTGGAGCACCGTTAGGTGCCATTATCAGAAAAGGAGGACTGGGGATGCCTGTAGTTGTATCCATTTTACTTTTTATAGCATATTATATCATCTCAATGACAGGTGAGAAATCTGCCCGTGAAGATGTGTGGGATATGTTTGCAGGAATGTGGTTTTCATCATTTGTGTTTTTGCCTGTCGGTATATGGTTGTCGTATAAAGCAGCCAGAGATGCAGCACTCATGAATGCCGAAACATATACCAGAATATTGGGAAAACTGGGCATTGAAAAATTATTTGATAAGTTGATAAAAAAGAGATGAAGATATTACAGTTAACCAATAAGGTTCCTTATCCGACAAAAGATGGCGGCGCTATTGCATGTATGAACCTGACAAGGGGATTTTCGATGCTTGGGCATGACGTTACGGTGCAGTCGATGAACACACTGAAACATCATATTGAAATTGATGATATCCCGGAATCGGTAAAGGACTGGGGTGAATTCAGACTTGTAAATGTACCTGCCAGAATAAACATATATGCTGCAATATTAAATTTTTTGTTTTCAGGTAAACCTTATAATGCAGCGAGGTTTATTTCTAAATCCTTTTCCCGTGAACTTGTTAAATTGTTAAAGGAAAAAGAATTTGATATCATTCAGCTCGAGGGATTGTATGTCTGCCCTTATATTCCGCTTATTCGACAGTATTCCGGGGCTAAGATCGTTTACCGGGCCCATAATATAGAGCATGAAATCTGGGAGCGTACAGCAGCTCTCTCCAAAGGATTGAAGAAGTTGTATATTAACATTTTGGCCAGAAGGATTAAAATTTTTGAAAAAGGTTATATTAACAATTATGACTTGCTGGTACCAATTACTGAGCGTGACGGAATAATACTCAACCAGCTGGGAAATACCAAACCGGCTTATGTTTCCCCGACAGGAATTGACAGCAAAGTTCTGATCCCTCATTCAAAAAAACTGGAGCACCCATCGCTTTTTCATATAGGTTCGCTGGAATGGTCTCCAAACCAGGAAGGACTTATTTGGTTCATTGACCGGTGCTGGCCAATTATTTATGAAAAATTTCCTACTCTTAAGTTTTATATTGCCGGCAGAAGAGCACCGGAATGGCTCACAAAGAGATTTAAAGCACCTAACATTGTTTATGTGGGTGAAGTGCCTGATGCTTATGAGTTTAT
>JAAYJR010000027.1 GCA_012522835.1 Bacteroidales bacterium | reverse complement strand
ATGTGGTTCATTATCACAACACACCCCAAAGTTTTGCAGCTCTTCTTTCCAAAGCCAAAAAATATGCCGACAGTCACCCGGATCAGCCTAAACTGATTACCATCAATGCCTGGAACGAGTGGGTGGAAGGTAGTTATCTCTTACCTGACATGCTTTACGGGTTTGAATACCTGGAAGCAGTTAGGGAGGTGATACTTGAAGGCAAATACGACAGATATTAAAAAATTATTACTGGCATCAGGGTTTTGCCGGATTAAATATCAGCAGAAATGAGAAAACCGGAAGCAGGCAGTTCCAGACGGGAAGTCCTGAAAAAGATTGCTGCCTCATCAATTGTAATATTAACAGGAGGAAAAATGAAAGCAGATACATTTAACACCCGACCGGTACCGGATGCGGGACTGAAAGGGAATATCAATCATTCAGCATGCCGCTGGTGTTACTCTTCGATACCTTTGGAAGAGTTTTGCAGGGGAGCGAAAGAGATAGGCCTTAAGGCAGTTGATCTTACCGGTCCTGACGAATGGCCAGTCCTGAAAAAATACGGACTCGATTCATCAATGTGTAACGGTGCGGAGATTGATATTTCAAAAGGATGGAATGACAGGCAATATCATTCCGCACTGGTAAAAAATTATACTGAAATGATTCCCCTTGTAGCAAAGGCAGGTTATAAAAACCTGATTTGTCTGAGCGGGAACAGGGACGGAAAAGATGATGAGACAGGGTTGAGGAACTGTATTGAAGGACTGAAGCAGGTTTTGGGACTTGCTGAAAAACATGGCGTGATACTGGTCATGGAGCTGCTGAACAGTAAAGTTGACCATCCGGATTATATCTGTGACAGGACGTGGTGGGGGCTTGAACTTGTTAAAAGGGCCGGATCGGAGAATCTGAAATTGCTTTATGATATTTACCATATGCAGATTATGGAGGGGGATATCATAAGGACAATCCGGGATAATCATCAGTATATTGCTCATTATCATACAGGCGGTGTGCCAGGCCGTCATGAGCCCGATGACAGCCAGGAGCTGTACTATCCTGCAATAATGCGGGCAATTGTTGAAACAGGCTTCAGGGGATATGTTGCACAGGAATTTGTGCCTTTCCGGGAAGATAAACTGGAATCGCTCCGGCAGGCAGTTGCCATATGTGATGTTTAGAATTTGTGCCCGGGTTTCTGATCATGCTTCGGAGCCGGGATAATAATATTCAGTTAAAGGAAGTTAAAATCATAAAATATAATTGACAAGACGTACTGCATTTGGATTTTTTAATATTTTTGTGTCATTAACATTAAAAAAGTTAAACCTGGTTTTAATCCGGTGCTTTAATCTTTTTAGTGGAAGATAGACGAGCAGGTTTTTTTTTGATCTGCAAGTAACACGAATTTGAGAATTGGTAACACTATTTCCCATTATGTTTTTTGGGATTTTATTTTGAAACTATAGTAATACGATTTATAAAAAAGGTAACACTCATTTAAATTAATTATGAAAAAAAACTTGTTTTTAGTTGTTGCAATATTTTTATTATCTACGGCGGCAGCATTCTCCCAGAGAACGATTACCGGACAGGTTACCAGCGCCGATGAAGGCCTTGGCATGCCCGGTGTTTCTATTCTTGTAAAAAATACCACTACAGGAACCAGGACCGATGATGACGGTAATTTTACTCTTAACATACCAGCTAATGATGTAGCTCTTGTAGTATCTTTTGTTGGTTTTCAGACGGTTGAAATACCGGTAGGGAATCAGTCCCGGATTGATATTGCACTTCAGCCTGATGTTTTAGCTCTGGATGATGTTGTGGTAACGGCAACCAAAACTATTCGTAACCTGATAGAAGTACCTTCAAGAATTAATGTGGTAAGCTCAAAAACCATAGAAGCAAGCCCGGCTCTACTTGTCGAGGATATTTTACGCTTCACCCCGGGTGTGAACATTGACAGGAGTGTAGGGATTTTTTCATCATCGAATCCCTCTGTTACTCTCAGGGGATTGTCGGGAGATGAACAATCCCGAACCCTGGTATTGATGAATGGCGTTCCTATCAATGCTTCCGACGGAGGAAGTGTTAACTGGAACAAAATCAATCAGTATGATGTGGAACGGATTGAAGTGTTCAAAGGTCCCGGGTCATCCCTTTACGGAAATAATGCAATGGGAGGAGTTATTAACATTATCACAAAGGTTCCGGACAAACCACAGGAAATATACGGGAGCCTCACTTATGGAACATTTCATACCATCCGTCAGGATCTGGCATTAAGGATACGCAGTGACAAGGGATTTTACGGTTCACTTAGCCAGAATCTTATAAAAAGTAATGGTTATCTCAGTATACCTGAAGAACAACGCACGCCATATGACATCAAACGTAACTATGAAGCTATTGATGTTTCGGCCAGGGCCGGTTATGATAAAAATAACTGGTTGAAGACGGAACTGCAGTATGATGTTTACCGTGGCAGGCGCGGCGAAGGAACACGGGTATATATACCGCTGGGCAATTACCGGCGTTTTGATACCGATCTACTGCGTGGTGTATTTAAGGGAGGGGGTGATAAGACACAATATGACATGAATGTATATTATCAGATGATTAATTATACCGATCTGAATGAAAGCGTGAGAAGTAATGGGGTATACCAACGTTATGACGTTGATTCGTACCGGAAAGACTGGGGTGCCCTGTTTAACTTCTCTCAGCAACTGGCTGATAATAATACTCTGACAGGTGGTCTTGAATATAAAAACGGCAGTGTCAAAGGTGGTGATTATTACCAGACTGCTCCCTTTGATACCGTATACAACAAGGGTATGACACAGATTTATGCAGGGTATGTACAGGACGAACATGCCTTCTGGGATGAAAAGATAAGGCTGGTTGCCGGTTTGCGTTACGACTATGTGGCTTTCTCCGACGGATATTATTACTCCACTTCACCCTGGGGCGATCCGCCGGAACTAAAAGACCATCACTGGTCAGAATTCTCGCCGAGAATTGGGCTGCGGTTTAATTTTATACAGGAATTTAGTGGTTACCTCTCATATTCACATGGTTTCAGGGCTTCAATTCTGGATGACCTTACCCGTACAGGTTATATGTGGGTCGGCCCAAAATATGCCAATCCCGATTTAGGTCCTGAATCAATTGATAACTATGAAATCGGAGCCGATCTGATATTATCGAAGTTTAAGCTTTCTGTAAGCGGATACTATGCCAAAGGCGACGATTTTCTTTATTATGTCAACTCCGGAGATGAATTATCACCGGGACGACCGATATACCGCAGGGAAAATGTAAGCAGTGTCAGCCTGAAAGGCGCTGAAACAGAGATCAGTTATTATCCGTTATCCAACCTCCGTTTCCTGGCCTCATACACATACAGCCATTCAACCATAAACAAATTTGATCTTCGTCCCGATCTGGTTGATAAATTTCTTACCTATGTTCCTAAAAACCGTTTTTCACTGGCCATGCTCTGGCAAAACAAGATTGTTAATGTAAATGTCCAGGCACTGTACAAAAGCGCACAGTTTTCGGATGATGCAAACACTGATGAAAACATTATTGATGCTTTTACCACCCTGGATCTGCAGTTATCGCGCAAACTGTTCGGTAATTTTTCGGGTATGATTGATATACAGGACCTGTTTGATAATCAACATATGCAAACGCTGAACTCCCTCTCTCCGGGAAGACGCATTTCAGTGAAAGTAGCTTTTAAGTTTTAAACATGCGGTCCGGACTGGTCCTGTAATTATTGTATAATAGTGAATTGAATCAAAAAAGTTATTGACTGTTGGTATGAAGACTAAAATTCCATTGTTACTTCTGTTGTCATCTTTCTTTTCTCTTTATGGTCAGCAGAATATTTTTATTTCACCCTCAGGTTCACTTACTGCAAAAGGAGAATACAGCACACCCGTTTCCAGTCTGGATGCAGCTTTGCAAATTGCCGCCCAATCCGGGGAAAATGAAATCAATATATATTTTTTTGGAGGGATATATGAATTTTCAAAACCATCAGTGATACGTTCCGGTGAGTTTGAAGGAAAAACACTTTCGATTTCAGCTGTTGATGGTGCAAAAGTAATTCTTGCCGGAAGTAAAACAATCACTCCTGTATGGAAAAAAGAAAATAAAAATATATATAAAGCAGTTGTGGATGAGGATTTTGACCAGTTGTACATTAATGGTAACAAACGTATTCTTGCCCGTTATCCCAATTATACGGAAAATGTACTGTTCAACGGGACTGCTGCAGATGCCCTGTCACCAGCCCGTATTAAGAAATGGAAAGATCCGTCCGGTGGATATATTCATTCTATGCATCGGGGCAGGTGGGGGAGCCAGCATTATCTTATTGCCGGAAAGGAAAAAGACCGTTTACATTATGAAGGGGGATACCAGGTGATCCGTGATTCGGAAATACATAGTGAAATGCGGTATGTGGAAAATATCCGGGAGGAACTGGACAGTCCGGGGGAATGGTTTCTTGACAGAAAGAGCAGGACACTCTATTATTATCCATATCCTTATGAAGAGCTGGAGTCTGCAAGCGTTGAAGTGGTTACAACACCCCATATACTGGAGTTGCGTGGCGAAAGCAGTGAGAATTGTCTGAAAAACGTAAGGCTGGAAAACCTTTGCTTTACCCGTACCTTCAGAACATTTATGCATCCCTACGACAGCCTGAGGCGGAGTGACTGGGGGATATACCGTGGGGCCGCCCTGTTTCTGGAGAATACGGAAGACTGCCATGTTACTTCCTGTGAATTTTTTGATCTCGGGGGCAATGCAATCT
>JAAYJR010000146.1 GCA_012522835.1 Bacteroidales bacterium | reverse complement strand
GGGCAACAGCTGCCTTTATGATACCAGGCCTGTTTCCCTTCAATAATTCAGAAAGAATTGCGGAGGCAAACAATCCGAATCCCGTTTCAGCTGATCAACAATACATGTTAACCGGTTTTGCGGAGATAGATATAACTCCCGATATAGGTATGGAGCAGCCCGGGGGTTATGGTAAAAATTTCCATAAAACTGTGCATGATCCATGCAAAGTCAGAGCGGTTGTTTTTAACGACGGGAAAAAAAGTGCAGCATTGGTTGGCATCGATGCACTGATTGTACCAAGGCACCTTGTTTTGTCGGCCAGAAAAAAAATTGAACAAAAGTGTAATATCAGCGGTGATGCTGTATTAATAGCTGCATCCCATTCACACTCTTCAGGCCCTACAGGTATGATACAACCGGGAGAGTTTGACCATGCAGATGAACTGGTAAAAACTCTTGCTTACGAAAAATCTTCCTGTGCGGACCCAAAATATCTTGAAACAGTCGAAAATGGTATTATCGATGCTGTTTGCCGGGCTTATCAGTCAAGTGGAGAATCACTTGTGGGTGTAGGTAAAGGTATTGAGGACAACGTAGCTTTCAACCGCAGGTTCAGAATGAAAAACGGTATGTCGATTACACATCCTGGACAAGGAAATCCTGATATAATTGAACCTGCAGGTCCGACTGATCCTGAAGTCGGAGTTATCGGTGTGTGGGATAAAGATGGTAAATGCACAGGATGCGTTGTTAATTACGCATGCCATGCAACAACAAATCCGGGCGGAATTTCTGCCAACTGGATCTACTATATGGAACAAACCATTCGGGGTGCAATGGGCCCCGATTGTGTAGTTGTATTTATGGCCGGGGCCAATGGAGATGTTACACAGGTGAATAACCTGAGCCCTTACCTGAACCCAAGGGGTGAAGACTGGACACGTTTTGTAGGAGCCCAGGTTGGAGCCGAAGCAGTTAAAGTTCTTTTAAGCATGCCCCGTGGAATAATGACTCCGGTAGATGTAGAAACCAAAGTAATGAATATTGACAGGCGGAAGCCGGATCCGGAGCGGGTGAAAAAGTGCCTTGAGATGGTGAAAAAATCACCGCAGGAAGTTGGTTCAACAGAATGGACCTTTGCCAAAGAGATTGTTCTGCTTGATGCAAGCTTGAAAAAGGAAACCAAAACTGAAGTGGAAGTGCAGACAGTGCAGATCGGTCCTGCTATTTTTGTAACTAACCCGGCAGAATTCTTTTGCCAACTGGGACTTAATATTAAAAAACAGAGCCGGTTTAAATATACGTTCCCTGTCGAACTGGCAAATGGCTGCGTAGGTTATGTACCTACCAAAGAGGCATTCGGGCCGGACGGAGGTGGATATGAAACCCGCCTGACAGTGTATAGCAACCTCGAAATAGATGCAGGAAATAAAATGGTGGCTGCAGGAGTTGAACTGGCAAACAGAATGAAACCGGGCGAAGAACCTCAATTCTTGCCCGCACCACCTTTCAGCGGGAAACCATGGGAATATGGAAATGTAAAACCAGAATTAAAATAAATTTTAAAATTATGAAACGCAAAAACATGCTATTTCAAATCTTTCGTTATCTGATGATGTTCATTATATTGTTGAACGTCCAAATAACAAGTGCAAAAAATTCTACCGGCGAAACAACTTCTGATGAACAGGGGAAAGTATTCCGGGCAGGAGCTGCAATGAGTAATATTACTCCACCTTTAGGAGTAGGTCTTATCGGCGGATGGGGAACTCCCCTGGCATCACATGTACATGATGAACTCCATGCGCGTTGTCTGGTGCTGGATGACAGCGATACAAAACTGGTCTTTATAATTGTTGATAATCTGGGGCTGAGCCGTGAGGTTATTGATGAAGCAAAAGGACTGATAACTAATGAAACGGAAATTCCGGCTTCTAATGTGCTTATCTCTGCTATTCATAACCACTCAGGGCCAAGGGCTGAAGGGGAATATCAAAAATTTCTGGTAAGGCGGCTTGCCGATGTTGTGAGAATTGCTCTGAATAATCTTGAGCCGGCAAGTATTGGCTGGGGTGTGGGAAGTGTCCCCGAACATGTATTCGTACGCAGATGGTTAATGAAACCAGGCACCGATCTTCCTGATCCCTTTGGAGGGCAGGATAAGGCGAAGATGAATCCGGGGCACAATAATCCCAATCTCCTGAAACCTGCTGCGGAACCCGATACAGATGTATCATTCCTTTCTGTCAGGTCAAAAGAGGGAAAACCAATTGCGCTGCTGGGAAATTATTCACTCCATTATGTTGGGGGAGTCCCATCCGGGCATATTTCAGCTGATTATTTTGCTCTGTTTGCAGACAGGATCCAGGAATTACTTAAAGCTGACAGGCAGGATCCTCCCTTTGTAGGAATGATGTCGAACGGAACTTCAGGAGATGTAAATAACATCAATTATGGTGGGGAACCTGAAAGGAATCCTCCCTATGCAAAAATGAAGCGCGTGGCCGATGATGTTGCCCGTGAGGTGTTTCGTGTCCATAACAAAATCGAATTCCATGACTGGGTGCCTTTGAAGGCTGCATGCGAAGAACTGACCCTGAACGTAAGAAAGCCTGATCAGAAAATGGCCGCTAATGCTCAGGAGGTATTAAAAAGGCCTGACGATGTAAAAACAAATCGTCCTCATGAAAAAGTATATGCAGAAAGAATAACCAAATTGCTGGAATGGCCTGACCAGATTGATGTAGTTCTGCAAACATTTGGAATCGGTGACCTTGGCATTGCCACAACCCCTTTCGAAACTTTCTCAGATACTGGATTGGAAATAAAAGAAAAAAGCCCTTTCAAAACAACTTTTACAATTGAATTGGCTAACGGATACTACGGTTACCTGCCCACCCCTGAGCAACACGAACTTGGAGGGTATGAGACATGGATGGGAACAAACCGGGTCGAAAAAAATGCATCTGTTAAAGTAGTTACGAAATTACTAAGTATGTTCTCTTCAATTAAATAAATTAAAAAAATCCGGGTTAAATTAAAAAATTACTTAATCCGGATTTTTTTATGAATTCTTTTATTTAACAAAAACCAAATAAAATATGTCAGATATTTCAAGAAGTAATTTTATGAACATGGCAGCCGGAATACCCGGACTGGTAACTGCCAACTCTCTCTTTTCCGATAATACCACCGGCCCATCTTCAAAATTCAATCCCTCAGATACCTATATGGAAAGTTTCCGGGTAGTCGCTATCTCGACCCGCAGCCAGGAAGGCAAGCCTGAAGAAAACATGGAGCATTTAGCCTCCTGGGTGGCAAAAGCAAGCGAAAAAGATCCTGCACTGATATGTTTTCCTGAATTATGCGTTACCGGATATGTACTTGGCAGAAAAATATGGGAAGCGGCCGAACCGGTACCCGGTCCTTCTACAACTAAACTGGAAGCACTTGCAAAGCAGTACAAGCTTATAATTGCGGCAGGTATTGCCGAAATGGACAAAGGAATTGTCTATAATACCTATGTTCTTGTCGGCCCGGATGGTTATATAGGAAAATCGCGTAAAATTCATATCCCCCCTGCTGAAGTTGGATCATGGCGTGGCGGGGGAGTCCCTCCTGTAATTGATATAGGAATTGCAAAAGTAGGTGTTAATATTTGCTTTGATAACTGGCTCCCTGAGTCTGCCAGAATGGTAGCCCTGCAAGGTGCAGAAATAATACTGGCTCCTTATGTCTGGGGTGGAGGCAGACTCGGCAATCCCCCCGATTATGCAGAACGTAACCGTAAACAAAAAGATTATTCCAGCCGGACATTACCCGGACGGGCAATTGATAACGGAGTATTCCTGATATTTGTAAATGATTGCGGAATGGCTACATCCGGAGAATACCGTGAAGCAACAATACTCATATACAGTCCTGAAGGAAAGCTGATTGCCGAATCACCTGATAATGCCGACGGAGAGGTAATGGTTGTGGCAGATCTTGACCGGAAAATACTGGCTGATCGTCGTTCCCAGGGAGTTTTTCATACCCGCTTTCGCCGTCCTGAATTATATAAAATACTTGCAGAAGGTGATATAGGGCCACAGGATCCACGGTAAATAAAGGCATGATGTAATCCCTCCCTTAAAAAAATTAACGAGGCCTTCCTGATATATTTTGAACAACTCAGGAAGGCCTTTTTCATAACCTTATCACAGATATACTTTTTGATCTGCAATTAAAAATTAATTTTCTCCTTAGATATGTTCAGAGGATCATCTCCTTTGACAATACCCCTCATCCTGAATGAATAACTGTATTCATCATCAGTGAGACGATATTGATCATGTGTCAGGGCGCCCCAGCTATTATCCCCGCCAACTCCCATCTGCTTATAATCGATATTTACAGATGTAAGGTTACGTGGTTTAACATCAGTTGTGTGCCGATTGATTGCATCCGGGCCTTCATGTTCACCACCGAAGCTCCTGATTATCGATTCAAAATCAGTCAACAGGTTATGATGGGCACTTACCTCAAGTAACGGATTACCTTCGAAAAACAGTCCGTTACCAAGAGTATCTGTAACTGCAAGCCATCTGACATCTGTTTTATTCCCATTCTCCTGTGGTCTGAGGTAAGCATGGTACTGATCAGCTACGCTGCCCTTATACAAACCTACAAATGCAGAACTTTTCCTGTCCTGGTAACTTTCATGAGGCCCCCTGCCCAGCCATGACATCTGGTCAAACCGGCGCGGCATAATAAGATTCATACCCATCCTTACAATTTCAGGAAGATCTTTTTCAAACATCTTAAAATAGTTATTTACTATAATATCTCCGGAACCAAATACAGTGTATAATGTGTTATACTTTGCAATTGGTTTGCCTGATCCGTCAACAAGATTGAATTTGAAAAAGACCTGCACATGACTCCCAGAATTGGCCGCTAAAATTTTCCCTTGATTTTTTTCGGGACCTTGCCATATCTGCTCATTCTGTATAACATCTGTTGATATTATCTTCCGGTTTTCACCGGCCTCACGCCATACACGGCTGCGCTGGTGAAGATTATTCCCAAAATCATTATCAATAGGCGCTCTCCACAAGTTAGGTACCAAACCCCTATCTACAAGTTCGATATCTTCTTTTTTTAATCTGGCGATAACACCTTCCTTTTTATTGAAAGTAACTGAAAAACTTTTACCATTCACTATTATTAAATCACCAGTTTCATCGACCGACAATTCAGGAAATTTTGTAATATCCGCCGCAGAAGCAGGTACATAATCAGGCAGCCTGAATTGCCCTTTTGCAAGTTCTGTGCCGGTCTTCAACAGAACCTGATCGTTTTTTAGTTTTGCAGATATATTTAAAAAATACTCCACTCCGGGTTCAGTCTTAAAGTTGTAATCTATGCTGAAATTTTTTGATTCGTATGGTTCCACTTCTAAACCGGCAAGAGTACCACTTGCCAATACCTTCCCGTCACCATCAATCTGCCAGTCAATTATAAATTCAGAAAGATTTAAAAAAGCATACTTATTTTTAATTGAAATAATCCCCTGGTTTGAATCCTCTGGTTTAAAATCGATATACTGGTATACCTTCTTCACTTCAAGAAGATGCGGTTTAACACCCCTGTCAGGATTTACCAGTCCGTTAAGACAAAAATTCCCGTCTGATGGCACTGTGTCAGGGCCAAAGTCGCCTCCATACGCCCAGAACTCTTCACCTTCCTCATTAGTTGTCAACAAACCCTGGTCTGCCCAATCCCAAATGAAACCTCCCTGCAAAACATCATACTTTTCAATCACATCCCAATAATCATTGAGATTTCCCACACTATTACCCATTGCATGTGCGTATTCACACTGAATTAAAGGTTTTTGCGGATTTCCCAGTGCATATCTTTCCATATTGTCAACAGGCATATACATCGGGCACATAATATCTGTATTATCCCCTCCTTCTGCCCTCTCATACTGTACAGGCCTTGTGGTATCTTTCGATTTCAGATAATTGTAAGCAGATGTAAAATTTATTCCGTCACCAGCCTCATTACCCAGCGACCATGTGATAATACAAGGTTGGTTTTTATCTCTTTCGTACATGTTTTGTATCCGGTAAAGATGTGCCCCTTTCCACGCTATGTTTTTTGCTAAAGATTCTTCACCGTAACCCATACCATGAGATTCAATATTTGCCTCATCTATAACATACAGTCCGTATTTGTTACACAGTTCATACCATAACTCCGGCTGGGGATAATGAGATGTTCGGACAGCATTAATATTGTGAGTCTTCATGGTTTTTATATCCAGGAGCATTGTTTCCCTGTCAACAACATGGCCGGTCTGGTCGTGGTGTTCATGCAGGTTTACTCCTTTAAAGTAAACATACTGACCGTTAATAAAAACCCTGGATTCTCTTATTTCAATCATACGGAATCCCACATCCTGTCTGATAACTTCCAAAACAATATCATTCTCTTGCAATATGATTATCAATTCATACAAATCAGGTATCTCAGCCGACCATTTCTTTACATTAAAAATTTCATCTTCAAAGGAAACTTTTCCTTCACTGACAGGAGCTGAGAACTCTTTAATAACCTGACCGTTATCTGAAAGTGTCGCATTAATGATCATATTTTTATCATTAGCAGGAGTATTGAGTTCCACATCAAGTGAAAATTTTCCATTTGTATATGTATCGTCAAGTCCCGATCCTACTCTGAAATCACGAATATGCTCCGGATTTCTTCTAGTCAGGTATACATCACGCGTAATTCCGCTCATCCTCCAGAAATCCTGGTCCTCCAGATAAGATGCATCACTCCACCTGAATACCTCTACCGAAAGGGAATTTTCCCCTTCTTTAATAAATTTAGTAATGTTAAATTCTGCCGGTGTTTTACTGTCCTCGCTGTACCCCACATACTGTTGGTTTATCCAAACATTCATAGCAGAGCTGACAGCTCCGAAATAAAGGTATATCTCATTTCCTGTCCAATCTGACGGGATATTGAAATACCGTTTATATGAACCAACCGGATTATAATGTTTTTGTATTTTTGGCGGAGTTTTTTCATGGGGATAGTTAATATTAACATATATAGGATAGTCATACCCTTCAAGCTCCCAGTTTGCAGGCACTTTAATATTGTTCCACTTCCGTGTATCAAAATCATCTTTAAAAAACCAAAACGGCCTTTCGGAAGGATTTTGTGCAAAATGAAATTGCCATACACCGTTCAATGACATTATCATGGATGACTGCCACTTATCTTCTGTCCTTGCCTGTTCAACTGTTGCAAAGGGAATTAAATGGGAATGTGGCAACTCTTTATTTATTTGAAATATAGCCGGATCTTCCCAGACAGGAGGATCTTTTTCTTCATAAGCCACATCTGAATAGTCAGAATAGTTGTTACAGGAAATAAAAATTCCAAATAACAAAAACCAGAATTGAATATGTTTGATATATCGTGTCATTATTGATAGATTTTAAACCGTAAAATTAATAACAAATAGATATGTGGCCTCAGATAACTCAAGGAATTACTTTTTAATAAAGGCTTATTATTATTTTTATTTGTAAAAATAAGATTCGGGGAATGAACAGGGGGTATAAAAAGATCGCTAATATTCAGCTGTCTTCGTAGTCCCACCAGCTCCACAATTTTGATTGAATATCAATAAATTACATAAGTCTTAGGAAATATTTAGGAAATAGAATTAATTTTACCAATACTTTCTCTTTGAAAAATTATCTCTTATAGACAGAAATAAAAAAATGAATATTGTAATGGTCTTGTTATTTCTCTTTTTTAAAAGGTTAACTTTTGCCAGGTTATTAGTACATATCAATACAGCTCCTAACTTGTCCCCCTTCAAATTAGTGCGGTCGTAAGTATCTTATAATCAATGTTTGTATTTTAAAAAATGCTAAATTTACTGCACTAAGGGTGAATTAATCATGAAGATAAGGGTTGTAAAAACCGCATCAAAAGCACAGGCTGTGCAGGTTGTGCGTTACCAGAACAACAAAAGGATTGTTTTGCAGCATATCGGTTCTGCACATACAGAGGAAGCACTTAATGAGTTAATAATATTAGCGGAAGAATGGATAAAGGATTATATAGGCCAATGCTTTATTTTCTCTGATGAAAATCCCAACAAGTTGTTGCACCTTAACCACAGTACCTTTATAGGTATCAAATATCATTTTTTTTCCCAGCAAATACTCGCCTTACAGGAT
>JAAYJR010000252.1 GCA_012522835.1 Bacteroidales bacterium | reverse complement strand
CAAAGGAACTCGCAGAAGGCCGCTTACATTATTTTACACCAATGCTGCGACAGCTGGTTCTCCACAACCCCACCCCTACGAATAAGACCGTGAGTATGGATAACAGAATTAGCGGCATTACCGGCAAACTTGCGATAGGAATTGTGTAATGAGCATAGGCAAGTGGAGTTAATTGCATGATTGACCAGCTTACAATCTGTCCTTCCCAAGCAAATTCTATGATGGCAAACAAAGCCCAAATTCCCCAGCAAAGGTATGCGGAAATTCGAGGTAAAAACGAAAAGAATAGCGTTGCTAACCCTGCCATAATCCAGACGACAGGAATTTTTGACAAGCACATGCCCAAAACCCGGGGAAGTGTGCCACCCAAATCATTAACCGTCAGTCCATATACAGTCCCGGCAGAAAGGCCTAAAGCAAACAACAGGCCACAAGTAGTCAGCATCGTTACAAGGATATGGCTGCCCATCCATCGTATACGGCTGATAGGTTGAGCCAGCAATACCTCTGCCCGATTATCAGTTTCTTCTTTTTGTAAACGCAGGATTGCAGTAATCGCATAGAGAGATATTGCAAGGGATAAAATGTAAATCATGATTCCCATAAAGGCATCGCGATTGCCGACTTCAGCCATCCAATTGAGACCGCCCAAATTTCCCAGAAGATCACTGATGCCTTCCGTATCAGATACGCTTTGTACGATACCGCCAATTGCGGCGCCAAAAGCTACAATGCCTGCAAGCCATCCGATTGCAGCTCCTTTATGTAGCCTCCATGCCAGTGCAAAACAGCTCTTTAATTCGGGAGCCGCTTTTTCAGGGCCGGAACGCTCGGAAAAAATACCGGCTCCCAGGTCTCTGCGCGTAGACAAATAATAAGCGAGCAGAGCAGGAATAGCCGACAGAGCCAGAAAATAGATGAATACCCAGACATTATTGCCTGCAAAGGGCTGGGTAAGCCGATGCCATGCCATAGGCGCAAACCACGCCCAACCTGTATACCCACCTCCGCCATTATTGATGATAAGCAACATAATTCCAGCACCTACCACAGTGAACGCCATCCCTTTGGCGCTTCCGGCATTTACACGTAATTGTGCACACAGTGCGCCTATTCCCGCAAAAAAGATACCGGCAAAGGCAATTGTAAAGCCGAAAATGAAAGCGCCGGGTATGGGTTGCCCCATGCCGATCAATCCAAGGGCGAGAAGCAATCCCGCAAACAGGTTAGCCGAACAAGTTAATATCATAGCCGCTGTAAGCGCTGAAAAGCGACCTGTGACATAGGCGCGGATTAATTCGCTTCGCCCGGTTTCCTCTTCTGTACGAGTATGACGAATGACTGTGAGAAGACTGGCTATCCCAACAATCAATACAGTCTGGCCGGTTGCTCGCCACACAACAACGCCGGCAACAGTTTGGGACATGAAAGGCCCTAAAATGGATGTAATCATTGGATTGGCTGTAAGCTCTGTGATAAATTCCTGTATATTCTGATAAGCCATCGCGCTGCCTGCAGTAGCCACGGACAAAAGAAGAGGTAAAAGAATCCAAATAGGAAGTAAAAAACGATCTCTGCGTAAGATAAATCTTAAAAGTATACCGGTGCCGGCAAAATCATTCTGCTTCATTTTCTACACCTCCTTTACTTTAATATCATCACCATAATGACGCAGAAACAATTCTTCCAGTGCCGGAGGCTCTGCTGTCAGTGATTTTAGTCCAAGGGGGGCAATCGTGCGCATGACTTCATCCATCGAATTGGAATCCACAGAGAAACGCCACTTCGCACCGTCACGGGTAATATCATAAACACCGGATAACTGCAATTTTTCAAGGGGAGTGACCGTTTCTATTGTAACCGTGGTTCGGGTAAGATGCCTTAAATCGGAAAGTGTACCCGACTCCACGATTTTGCCCTGCCTGATAATACTGACGCGATTACAAAGCGCTTCTACTTCCGCGAGAATATGGCTTGATAGTAATACAGTTTTCTCTTGCGCTTTTGCTTCTTTTACACATTGCTGAAATACGGATTCCATCAACGGGTCGAGACCGGATGTTGGTTCGTCTAAAAGCAACAGCTCCGCTTGAACTGCAAAAGCAGCCACTAAGGCAACTTTTTGCCGGTTTCCTTTTGAGTAAGTACGGCTTTTTTTGGTGGGATCCAGCTGGAAGATTTCCAATAAATCCTTACGGCGTTTTTGGTCAATTCCTCCATGCAATCGCCCTAACAGATCGATAATCTCTCCGCCGGAAAGATTTGGCCATAACATCACGTCGCCGGGGACATAAACAAGACGGCGATGCAATTCTACAGCGTCCTTCCAAGGGTCACCGTCAAGAAGCGATATTTTCCCTCCGTCTTTGCGAAGGATACCCAGAAGGATTCTTATGGTGGTTGTTTTGCCCGCACCGTTTGGGCCTATAAACCCGTGAACCTCTCCTTGCTTAACTGTAAGATTAACGCCTTGCAGTGCCTCGGTTTTCCCAAAGGACTTGGTCAGATTTTGAATTTCAATTGCATTCATAATTTAGCACCTCCATTATATTTTTATTGATTTACTTACCGTTAGGTAAATTAAATATAAAAACAAAGTTCTTGAACAGCCTGGTTTACTATTTAGAGTAAATTGATTTTTTATAGTTTTCTATAAATGCGGTTTTAAGCTCCTGGTCAGACATATCATAATGCTTT
>JAAYJR010000379.1 GCA_012522835.1 Bacteroidales bacterium | reverse complement strand
TTTAATCATATTTTTTTGTGTTATTTTTGATTAAAAAAGAACATGCTCGTTTCATCACGATATGCATCCGGATAGCTACAAATATAATCGATATTTTTATTTTTGGAATGATGCTTCATATACAGATCTGTTTCCTTTTGAGTCTGTAACATAAAGCTTTAATTGGTGTTTTTTGCCCATTTCAAACCTGTCAGGATCAAAAGTGTGGACTATCAGATCATTTTTTGCATCATAATCAAACAGCATCCATTTATCATCCATATATCCCTCTACAGTGTTGATCCCTGATAATTCATCAGAGATAAGAAAGCGTATTTTTGAAGTTTCTGTAAGGACTGAACGGTTGCTTATACTGAGGGGAATTATTTTAGGACGAATTGTGTCGGCAGCTATGGCGTAGTTGCCGAAAGATCTTACTGAAGAGGTTACCCAGCCATTATTATATGAACCTCCGGCACTTGAAAGCCTGCCTGATACAGTGTCAACATTGACCAGCAATAATTTATCATGAAGTTTTTTTTCAACATCCTGAACTTGAATAGCTAACCTGACATTTTTATGAAGAGGTACGGTTCTGTTATGGATTATATGAATTGGTGAAAAAAGCCTGTTGTCTGAAGGCATTTTCCGGTAGGTGAATTTAAGGTCTTTATAAAAAGTATTTGCCGGAAAATCAATAGCAATGCTGTCATTCCGGTAGTATGCCTGTTTATTGTAGTCAATAAATTTGTCATACTCAGGTTCAGTGACGGAAATATTTTTAACCCGGCTGATTATTGAAAACTTTAATACTGACTTATTACCGTGAATATCTTTTATCTCAATACTTACAGGATGTGGATTCCCATCATTTATTTTAATGATGCCTCTGTTACGGACATAATCATAGATACTTAGTCTGTTACCCGGGTCAAGCCATGTTTTATGAAATTTTTTTCTTGACAGGATATATTCTTCATAGTCGATGTGGCTGTTCAGATAACGGGTTTCATCAAATGAAAAACCATCCATTTTAAAAAAATAATAAGGTTCTCCGTCAATTTTTAACTCAAGGGAATATATACCGCATCTGTTTTCGGACAGGTCGAAGAAATCATTTGTATTAATGGCAAATCCGATGTTGCCATAAACAGGTATTATCGACCTGTTTATTATGTATGTATCTCCGTTTAACACGACAGGATAGATTTTTTTTATCCCGGCATATTCTACATGCGAGTATGCATCCAGGGGAGTTATCATAAGTGCGAATATTTTCGGCGGAGTATTATCGACAACCGGGAAATCATATTGCAGCGGATTCAATGGTTTTGAGTTGCGGGAGTCCCTGATCTCAAAATGGAGGTGAGGTCCGCCTGAACTGCCGCTGTTACCGCTGTATCCGATCAGGTCATCTTTTTTTACCGGGAATGCGGAAGGGGATAACTGCTGATCCAGCCGAAATGACTTGTTGCGATATTGAAGTCCGGTAATATAATCCTTTATGTCAGGCCTGAACCTGTCGAGATGGCCGTAAACAGAGGTAGTTCCGTTGGTATGAGCAATATATATCGCCTTGCCAAATCCTGTCGGGGATACGGCAATGCGTGATATGAAGCCGTCAGCAACTGAATATACAGGTGCTCCGGTTTCTCCCCCTGTTTTAATATCTATACCTGAATGAAAGTGGTCACTTCTCAGTTCGGCAAAACTGCCGCTCAGAAGCAAAGGCATTTTTATTGGGTTTGCATAGTAGCTGTCTTGCGATAATGCCGGTAAGATGTTATAAATTAGTATTATTATTAAAACTATTTTTTGCATAGCTAAATAGTCAGTTATTTAAATATTTTCTCAAATTTTCAATATCAGGTATCCGTTCGCTAAAGCGAATGGCAATGGATAAGGCAATGAACAAACTGGCTGCCAACATCGGAGCCTTATCTCTTGCCGTCGGCTTCAGCCGGCGGAATGGCAATGTATAAGGTAATAAACAAATTCTCCGCAACATCGGAGCCTTATTC
>JAAYJR010000547.1 GCA_012522835.1 Bacteroidales bacterium | reverse complement strand
GGATCAGGATTTGCATCTTTGTCGAAAAGTGTTCCGAGAATATATGGTTTTTCTACATCTCCGTCTTCAAAGCCAACCAGCACTCTGGTATTTTTGGCCGGAATAAAGTAAAATCCTGCCTCTTTGTGAATGTATGGTGTGGCAATTCTGATCCACGGAGTGGTCTGTTTCCCTTCCATCCACCAAAAACTTATTTTTACCCTTCCCAGCTTTTCAGGATCTTTATTGTCTTCGACCATGCCCAACTGGTTGGATGACGTCCTTACAAAATAGGGATCAGTGTTTTCAGGTATTGAAGTTTCTGCGGGAATGGCAGTAAAATTGTTTTCGTAAGTCAGTGTGTTGTCCATTTGGTGATTGACAGCAGTAATTATATAATTACCATAATCTATTTTACCTTTCATATCTTGCTTGGAGCAATCTATTTTTACTTCTGTACCCGCATTAAGCAATCCGTTGGAAGAGACTCCCGACAGATCGTTAAGGTTAATGGCATCAACAGATTCAATAGTTTCTCCGATCTGGTCAAGTCCTTTTTTGTAGTCAGATTCTTTAACATTGACATGTTCAAAATAATCCTTTCCCTCCTCAGTATACAAAGTTTTTGACATTTTCAGGGCATGTTTCCCATACATATTCAGATTGCTTTCAATCTTGCTGTTACCCGAGTTATACCGGTATACATCAAGTTTAAGCGGGTCTACTGTAAAGAGGCTGAATTTTACCGGATTTGCCCTAAGTTCATATTTCAAACTTTTTAGATTGGATCCCAGTGTAAGTGTTTCCGATTTCTGTCCTGTAGGGATTTCTCCAAAAATAAAATCTTGTCCGTTGTAATAGCACCACTCACCATAACGAATTGATAAACGTTTCAGGAACTCAAGATCACTCTCTTCGAATTGTACAATATATGGAAACCGTTCTTTTGTCCTTGTTGAAATTTTTGATTTTAGCTGATATTTTTTCAGTACTTCCTTAACAATCTCTTCAATGGTATTGTCTAGAAATGCACGGTTTGTAGGTTTCCTGTTTAGTGCTATTTCAGCACTGCCACCTGAGATTACCACTTCGTCATAATCAGTTATTCCACTTCTTAAACTTTGAATTTCTGTAATATATCCTCTGAAATTTATGCCATCTTTATCTTCGTTGTTATCTTTAAATTTTGTCTGAATTACGATCGGCAAACCCAGGAAATTTTTTGATTTTTCTATCAGAAAACCATCCAGCTCTTCAAGTGCATCATAACGGCATCTGATTTCAAACCTGTCAATTCCATAAAGGTTCTGACTTATTGAAACCTCCCGGAAACTTTTAAATGGTTTTTGGTTTATGGAAATATCTATTTTTGAAAGTATTGCCATTAAGATTGTTATTAAGATTAAAATCAGCTATTTTTAGAATATACATCCCATTGAGTTTCCCAGCTGGCATTTGAAAGTGTAATTGACCGCGCAGAAATACTTAAGCTTATTGTCATGTCAGATTCATCTGTGAAGGATTCATAATAATTAACAAGTATTCCGTCTTTAAAAGAGAGTGTTTTTGTTTCCTGTGGCGCTGCTGTTTGGGGATCAATACCGTAAAAGCAAATTTTACCCTCTTTTTGCATATCTCTGAATATCATCCACTGTACCAGTTCTGTATCATTAATGCCGGGAATTGAAATATTTATAAGCCCTGCCCTGACCTTACCCGTAATAAATCCGTCCGCTGAGTAACTCTGTGTGAAACTAAAGTTGCAGGATAATACTTTGATACCTTTCTCTTCCTGCTGATGTCCCTTTAGAAATAGCCTTGCTGTTAAAGACATAATATTGAATTATTTTAGTAAATTTCAATGCCTCACAAAGAATTCACTTTGTGAAATCGCACAATACCTCCAGACTACCGGATGATGAATAAAAGAGGAAACCGGGTATTTTTATATTGCCCATTCATTTTCGTGTTCGCCATTGCCCATTTTTATACTTTTGGCTGACAGCGAAAACGACTGGATCATTGCACCAGATCCGGTGTCATCGAATGATTCTTCATACCTTACCATGTATGCTTCGGTGATCTCCAATTCTTTCATCTTAGAATCTTCATCACGTTTGTTGAATGTTACTGTGGCATCTTTTCTCATGTAGCTGTCACACATCCATTCGAACATACTGGTATCATCAGTAGATTCAATAGTAAGGTCAACTAACCCTCCCCTGACAGTCGAGGAAGGCCTGCCTGTTTTGTCAACTTCCTGGTTCATGCTGTAACGGCAATTCAATACCCTGTACTCATTGCCGTCTACTTTAAATGTTGCTTTAAATGACATGGTTGGAAAATTTTAAGGTTAAATAAAAAATTAATTTTGTTCATATTCGGTATCCCATTCATTTCCGTCATCACCTTTTTGACCATCCATCTTGATCATGAAATTTTTTGCCGGGAAATATGGTGTCATGTGTATATCAAGATAAATCCGGTCTTTCTGCACCCTATCCTGTTCAAATCTTTTAATTGAGAATTTTTCAATAAGTTTTCCGGGGCCGGTAATACTATCCAGGAACCTGGTTATCTGGCTTAATATTTCCTTCCGGGTTTTTGTGTTGAAATTTTCAAAAGCCCTTCGGTTAAGGAAGTCCATCAGCACTTTGGTTACATAATCAAAAACCCTTACCACCGAATAGGTCTGCAGTCCCAGGTTATCGCCGTTAAAAAGTGTTTTAGCGGAGAATGCCATAACTTTGCCATATTCATTAACCATAGGGATAAGCCCTAGTTTTTCGAGATTAGCAATTTCACTTTTTTTCAGGTCAAAACGGACTCCGTCAACTTCACTGAGGCTTCCGTGTTTTTTCCCGGCGGCAACCTGCGACATCAGCGTCTGGTAGATTGTGCCGGCAAGTGCTCCCGACGGGGGTATATAAAGCTCCTCATCTTCTCCTATCTCTTTAAATTTATCTCTTCCGACAAGGTAATTGCAGGCCATAAGTACATTAGAGCGGTACATATCTCCGCCTGTAAGATTTGCAGATTCAAACATCTCCATCACATCGTCCGGTGTGTCGAGGTGCTCAAAGTCGGTTACAAGCATTACTTTGTTCTCATGAGCTATTTTTGCCCATTTCTCAACCACTTTGTTTGATCCCAGGTATCCCGGAACAACAAGTAAGCTGTAATTGTCGCGAAGGTCAAGGCGGTCGAAGTTTTGTACAAGTTCAGCCTGTATGGCGTCAATAAACCGGGTGTCGTCAAGATCTTTTAATTGTTCGGGCGCGGCATTCAAAAATGTAACATTTTTAATTTTATTGCTGCCGGCATTTTTAAAAAAGAGGGCAACCGTACGGTAAGATTTTTCCAGTTCTTTTGTGCTTTCTACTGCTCTGGCCAGGTTTTTTGTAAGGGTATCTTCCGCCACTCTGGCACTCTGTTCGCAGCTCTCCACCATTTCCATAACATTATCGGACGAGGAGATTACAGCAGCCCAAAGCTGAAGAGTTTTTTTCAACTGTTCCCGTTCGGTTTTTTTAGATTCTTCAGAGAGAAAAATCTTTTTCCTGGCCTTCCGTTCCGGATTAAGGTTTTGTGCACCGTCTATTGCTACTTCCAGGAGGTCAAATCCTCCAATAGTAGCCAGTGTAGTCAGGCTTTGCCTGAGTAATTCCTCAGGTTTTTCAACCTGGGCAGTTCTTTCAGCTACTTTTTCCTTAAATTGCTCAATATTTTGTTTTTGTTCTTGTAGTGCCATAATTATTAATTTAATATTTTATTATTCAGGCTTCTTCTATCTCTTTTGTCAGTGCATAAATTGCATTCAGCATTGCCTCCTTAGTCTCCCTGTTTTCCAGCGCTTTTCTTAGCAGTTTATTACTCTTGAGTTGCCTTATAATCTTCATAAACTGCTCTTTTTGGGTGGTAAGGTCTTTTAAAAATTCGCTTTGAGCTGTTATCCCCTTAACGCCGAAATCAGCAAGACTTTTAAACAATAATTTTTTACCTTCGGCGTCTTCAAATTCAAGATCCACAGTTGGGGAGAAATGTTGAAATACCTCATCAAGAGATGTCAGTCCCTTTGTTATTTCAGGTTTAAATGGTGCATCAGCTGTTAGTTTTTCAACTACTATTGTTCTGTTTTGCGGGATTTCGCTGATAGCTTCGCTGGCATCACCCTGGACTTCTGTCCCACCAATTCCGTAATTTTGCATATCTTTTTGTTTTTTATTAATAATTCGTATTAGTAACTCAATTAATTTCCCAAACCACTTTTTCATTCTCATCAATTTTTAACCTTACCACCGAGCCTCTCGTTATCTTATCGGCAATTATCATCCGCGATAATGGCCGGCGTAACTGGTTACGTATAACCCCGACAATAGGGCGTGCCCCATATTTGGGGGTATAACCTGAAAGGGCCAGTTTCTCTTTGGCATTATCAGCAATTTCGATTTTAATCCCTTTGTCATCCAGTGTTTTCAAAAGGCTTTTCAGGTGGATCTCAAAGATCTTCACGACATTTTCCCTGCTGATAGGCGCAAAGGGTACTATCTCTGTCAGCCGTGCAAGAAATTCCGGCCTGAAATAGTTGCTCATTATCTCCATCAGTGTGTCTGACGGAGGTATTTCACCTTTGTCGAAAGATTCAACTATATAGTTACTTCCAATGTTGGAAGTGAAAATGATAAGGGCATTGGAGAAGTCGCCTTCCTTGCCCAGGCGGTCATGTAGCTTCCCTTCGTCTAAAATTTGAAGGAATATATCAAAAACAGATGTATGTGCTTTTTCAATTTCGTCGAACAGCACAATAGAATAAGGTTTTTGTCTTATCTTATTAACCAGCAGTCCTCCCTCTTCGTAACCCACATATCCCGGCGGAGCACCGTAAAGAAGTGCGGCTGAATGTTCTTCTTTGAATTCTGACATATCGAATCTCAGCAGGAATTCTTCATCCTGGAACAGGAACTCTGCAAGTGATTTGGCAAGTTCTGTCTTACCCGTACCGGTAGGCCCCAAAAAGAAAAATGACCCTATTGGCTGGCCTGCCTTATTTAAACCGGAACGTGATTCCAGAATAGCCTCAGCAATACTTTTCAGTGCATGATCTTGTCCGATGACCCTGGCCCGCAGATGATCTTCAATATTCATAAGTCTTTCCCGCTCTTTAGACTGGATCTTCCCCAAAGGAATTCCAGTCCGTCCCGATACAATCGCCCCGATGTCTGACTTTGTCAATGATTCAATATTCTCCGTTGATATTTTTTCGAGATTATCAAGTATTGTTTCGCAGTAATTATAAATCTCTTCTCCGTTATTCAGCAGTAAGTTACCTTCCTCTTCTTCATTAAGTTTAGAGAAAAGTATGGGTGAAATCTGATTTTTTAAGTCAGAACTGAACCACTGCAGTTCTGCAAACCTGCCGTTTTTATCGTCATCAAACTTTTTCAGTTCGGTTTTAAGCTTCTTAATTCCTGATGGAGAGATGTCACTCATAAGCCTCACTCCTGCCATGGTATGATCAATAAGGTCAATAGCCGACTCAGGCAGGGATCTCTCTTTCAGGTACCTTTTTGCCAGTCTTATCGCTTCAGCAATTATCTCTTCGTCAACTTTTAATTTATGATGCTCTTCATATTTTGGGATCACACTTATTAACATTCTTCTGGCTGTCTGTTCATCAGGCTCTTCCAGTTTAACCAGTTCAAACTGCCGGTTAAAAGCTTCATCGGTTTCAATAAATTTTGTGTAATTATCAATTGAAGTAGTACCGATAACGGTAAGGTTACCCTTTGCCAGTTCCGGTTTAAGCAGATTAGCGGCGCCTGCTGTTCCTCCCTGCTTGTCGAGCAGCATATGCATTTCGTCAATGAACAGGATTGCCTTGTCAAATTGCTGAATCTCAGAAATTATATTTTTCAGTCTGTCTTCAATTTCCCCTTTATATGATGCCCCTGCGATCAGAGCCCCGTAATCAAGTTCAAAAATAAATGCATTTGCCAAACCGGGAGGTACCTTATTATCTGTAACATTGAGTGCGAATCCGTTGACCAGAGAGGTTTTGCCAACACCGGCATCACCAATTATCAGTACATTTGCTTTGTTCCTTCTTCCAAGGATTTCAGTGATTTCCCTTATTACATTATCGCGGCAGACAACCGGATCAAGCCTGCCCTGTCTTGCCTCTTCGGTTTTATCAGTACAAAATTTCAATAATGCATTTTGTGCAGGCTTCTGTTTCTGTACCTTCTTATTATCTTCGATGTTCCCAACAACATTTTGTAATTCATTACTTTCAAGAAGATAATCAATGATCTGTTTTTGCGACAGAGTGAATGTCTTTAGCTGTTCATAGCTAAATCCGACTCCCGGGGTACTCAAAGCTGCAAGTACCTCTTCGGGACCTGTATCGTCTCTGGAAAGTTTAAGCCGTATTGTTTCCGCTTCTCTGAAAACAGCCTGTACATTACTGTCACCCGCATGGTTTTCAGGCACATTGGATGACTTAGGGCATGATTCAATCCTTACATCAGCCCACTCTTCAAGATAGTAGATATCCTGGTCAAGAGCCATAAGAAGTTCTGTCAGTCCTGTATTTTTATGTAAAAGCGCTTTCAGCAGATGTGCCGGGGAGAATTCAGCATTAGAAGATTCTTTTGCCAGGGATTGTGCAATGCTAATTGCCTGTTTCAGATTACCGGTAAAGGTCATTATTATAATTATTTAGTTATATACCTAAACCCACATGTAAAAAATTCTTAATAAATTTATGAAATAAAACCGTGCAACGCAATTAATTTTTTTATTCCCTAAATAAAAATTGTATTTTTATCGTGAAATGATTCTGTATTCAGACAAAGTGTAAATTTATTTAATGATTTTTAACGATTTACACGAGAGGGAATCCGGTGAAATGCCGGAGCTGTACCCGCAGCTGTATTCCTATCATGTTGGAGGCATCTTCAGCCACTGTTCCGTAAATGACGGATGAGGGACGGGAAGGCCGCCACCAATCGGGGAGAGCCAGAAGACCTGTCATTTCAAAATTAACAATATCGTGAGCTTTCGGGATTAAAAGCTTGAGGTTGTATACCTTATTTTTCCCATGGTTTTTGGTATTGTAAAATTATTTGTTTAACACAAAAAGTTTTACGATGAAAAATTTATTAGTTATCTGTTGTCTTTGTGCAGTGACATTATTGGCGGGTGGCCAGCAGCACGCCACATTTGATGATTTAGTCCTGGAGCCCGGTTCCTTTTATAATGGCTCAGACAGTAAGGGTGGTTTTTACAGCGGGGGATTTTGGTTTCCCAACAGTTTTGATACGGAGTGGGACAGTTGGATGGGATTTTCTGTCTCTAATATGAAAGATACAATAACTGCAGGATATAATAATCAGTATAGTGCTATTACTGCAGGGGGAGTTAACGGCTCTGATAATTATGCAGTAGCATATGTTGGAGGGGAACTCGAATTTAACCTTCAGGATACTGCTGTTATCAGTGGGTTTTATATCACCAACAGTACATTTGCATACCTCTCTTTGAAGGATGGCGATGATTTTTCTAAAAAATTTGGAGGAACTGACGGTAATGACCCCGATTATTTTAAACTTATAATCACAGGCATTGATGCGGAGGGTGGCCAAACCGGAGTAGAGGAATTTTTTCTTGCCGATTTTACTTCAGTGGATCCTGATGGGGATTATATCGTTAATACCTGGAAATGGGTTGATCTGACAAGCCTTGGTGAAGTGGTCAGTTTGAAGTTTACTATGGAGTCGACCGATATGGCATCATGGGGCATGAACACTCCTTCATACTTTTGTTTAGATAACTTTAACTATCCCCGGACTGTTGTTTCAGAAGAAGTTTATGGTGGCTACGGAGAGTTAAGAGTATACCCGAATCCGGTAAAAGATATTTTTCATGCAGAGTTGCCGGCCGGTGTTGAGGAGATCATTATTGCCGGTCCCGATGGTAAATTAATTGTTAAAAGAGAAATTTATGAGAAAAAGGTGATACAGATTTCAGCACTATCAGGAATGCCTGCCGGCACTTATTTCCTGTATGTTAAATCAAGGGAAACAATCTTAGTCAGTAAATTAATGAAATTGTAAAAAGATAGAAAGGTATTTTGTTCTGTGACAGAAAAAGAGTTACTTTGTAAAAATTTTAATAATTATATATATGCCGGAGATTTCGAAACATAAGATGGTAACATTGACCTATGATTTGCGTATTGATGATGAAAAAGGAGAAGTTATAGAACAAACGACCCCTGAAAGTCCGCTTAAATTTTTATACGGGGCAGGAAGGATGCTCCCAAGATTTGAAGAACATCTTCAGGGTTTAAACGAGGGCGAACCCTTCACAATAAAACTTTCAAAAGATGATGCTTACGGTGATGTTAACCATGAAGCGATAGTTGAGTTACCCAAACATATTTTTCTGGTAGACGGAAAATTTGATGATGAACTGATCTCAGAGGGTAATACAGTGCCCATGATGAGCAGTAACGGACAACATCTTAACGGGGTGGTCATGGAGGTTAATGATGATAGTGTTAAGATGGATTTTAACCATCCCCTGGCAGGTGAAGACCTCTTTTTTGTTGGTAAGATCCTTGAAGTAAGGGATGCGTCGGAAGACGAACTTGCACAGGCATTCAGCACAGGCGGATGTGATTGCAGTGGTGAAGACTGCGGCTCAGAACACCAGGGCGGATGCGGTTGTGGCTGCTGATATGAACACGTTTGGTAAAATATTCAGGCTAACCTCCTTCGGTGAATCACACGGAAGGGGAATAGGAGGAATAATAGATGGTTGTCCCCCGGGATTAGTAATTGATACTGATCTGATCCAGTATGATCTTGCGCGGCGAAAACCAGGCCAGTCGAAAATTACCACACAGCGTAAAGAGGATGACAAAATTGAGTTTTTGTCAGGTATCTTTGAAGGAAGGAGCCAGGGATCGCCCATAGCTTTTATTGTATGGAATAAGGATCAGCAATCCGGTGATTACAGCGATTTAAAAGATATTTTCAGGCCCTCCCATGCTGATTACACATATTTAAAAAAATATGGCACACGTGATCATCGCGGCGGGGGCAGGTCTTCTGCGAGGGAGACCATAGCAAGGGTTGTGGCCGGTGCCATTGGCAAACAATTATTACAAAAGCCAGGTATCTCGATCCGGGCTTTTGTTTCGCAGGTAGGTGAAGTCAGGCTCGAAAAAAGTTATACAGAGCTTGATCTGGAAACAGTTGAGAAGACAATAGTACGCTGTCCTGATCAGCAGGCCGCCGAAAGGATGATTGCAAGAATAGAGACTGCAGCAAAGAACAGGGATACCGTTGGAGGCGTCATTACATGTGTTGTCAGGGGTGTTCCTGCCGGATGGGGAGAACCGGTTTTTAATAAACTGCATGCAGACCTGGGTTTTGCTATGCTGGGGATCAATGCAGTCAAAGGATTTGAATACGGTTCGGGATTTGCGGGTACAAAGCTCAGTGGATCCGAACATAATGATATCTTTATACGTACAGAGGAAGGAATCAGAACGAAAACCAATAATTCAGGTGGAATTCAGGGAGGGATCAGCAATGGAGAGGATATATATTTTAACGTTGCCTTTAAACCTGTCGCAACACTTTTAAAAGAACAACATACAGTTGACAAAGACAGTAAAGAGGTAACCATTAATCCTAAAGGAAGGCATGATCCATGTGTCCTGCCACGTGCAGTTCCTATCGTGGAAGCTATGGCAGCCCTGGTATTGGCAGATCATTTTTTGTTAAGTAAACTTAATTCTATTTAATATGCCGAGAAGAAAAAGAAACAGAAAGATACAGTATCCCCCTGTAATAAAAGGAATGTCAGTTTACGGAGTACGCGGGAGAAGGGCAAACGAGGTAATTCTTCATCTGGAAGAGTATGAGGCAATCAGATTGCTTGATTATCAAAACCTTACACAAGAACAGGCTGCAGTCCATATGGATGTGTCAAGGCCCACACTTACCCGCATATATGAAGAAGCCCGGAATAAAGTTGCAACAGCCTTTGTTGAAGGGCGGGGTATCATTTTCAGGGGAGGGGATATCTATTTTGATGAAAACTGGCATAAATGTATTTCCTGCCTGGCCAGTTTTAATCAGTACACTGATGAACAACCTGAATGTCCCGTTTGCGGATCAGAGGATGTTATAACATTGAATGAATTCTATTCAAATAATATTAACCCTCCAAAGGCTGGTTAATAATCTTTATTGAAATTTCAGGGGCTGTGGAGCTTCCGGCTGGAAGCTGTAAAAATTCTTTTTTAACTGTTCCTGCAGTATGAATCCCGTAAAACTCATGTCAGATGGGGCAAAAGGATAAAAGGCCAGTCTGATATGGAAAGTTTTAAAGACAAGATTTTCATTATGCAGTCTGAGTCCCAGGCCCAAACCTCCATAGTAATCCTGCGTAAAAACCGGATATTTATCAGAACCTATAATTCCTACGTCTCCAAATCCATATACTGCCATATTGAATTTATAAAACTCACGTCGCAGAAAAAGCACATATTCCAGATTAAAGCTCAACCGTTGTTTTCCCACAGCCTCCTTACCTGAAAATCCACGTATATGTTCACCAAACGACAGATTGAGATTTTCAATATCAAATCGTCTGATTCCGAGAAGATAATTGGTTTTCAGAAAAAGCCGGAATCTTTTTCTTCCGGCATTGAACTGGCGTGAAATGTAGTTAATATCAGCCTGTACCTGGCCCTGTTCAAAAGCCATATTTTTTATAAAGCCACCAAAAGCCCCTGCAAAGTAAAGATAGCTGTTGTATCCACTTAAAAGATTTCCGTTCGAAAGAAATATATGGGTATAATGCCTGTTGCCGAATTCGTTGAAGTCGTAGCCATAAACAAATTCATTTTTAAAGCCCCGGGGTATATCTTCAGTTACTCCATAGCTGTATACAAGCTTGTCCTGTATAAATCTTCTTTGTGTAAAGGTTATTCCTGCCAGGCCAAAGTTGCTGTTTGAAAAATATTGGTTTGTCCCGGGTTCAGAGACAGGTCGCTGGTAAAATGTTTTGTTTTAAAATCCCGCAGACAAAACAATTTGTGAATTATTCAGTCCATCGGGTTTTAATTGAAAACTACGTCCGGCCCATGCACCGTAAAACAACAGGTTCATAGGGAGGGTAAACCTGTCAGGATCATTCTCAAATACCCTGTCGGTCCGGTACAATCTTAAACCTGAAACCCCATACCCCCAGTTGATTGAAGGTGTTATAAATGGTTTCTCTACAGACATGGTAAATCCTTCCTGATGATATGTGTTCATATATCCTGCTTTCACATCGATAAACCTGCCGCTTATATTATTTATGTTATAATATGTTTCGAGTCCCATGTAGGGTTGTCTTGACAAGTGGCCGACAAACCTGAATGAAATCTGATGTCCCACTCCAAAAATATTTTGATTGTATAGTTCAAGTGCTGCAGAGCTTACTCCGTCAACTTCTCCTGAAACACCCAGAGAAAACCGGTCTTTTGTAATTATGTGTACGTGAACAAAGCTCTCATATACGGAATCCTGCATTAACACCATACGTAAATCATGAATAAAAGGCAGTCCCCGTATTAGTCTTTCTGTTTCATATAGTTGTTCCGGATCAAGGTAATCGCCCACTTTAAAAAGAACCATTTTATCTATAGTGTTTAAGTTCGATTTGGTGTGGATTGAATTAGCTGCTTTTTCAATAATACTTCGGGCGGTTCTCGTGGTATCATCAAAAGTAGGGCCGAACACATCCAGTGGCTGGATAGTTATTTTTGATATTATTCTTCCCTCCATAGTTTTATAATAGTCAACCGACAGAGTTTTTCTATCAGGCCCGGTCCGGGGTGGAGATACAAGGAGGTCATAAAACATACCTGTCAGCTTTTTTTGTTTTGCCTTGTACTCCAGACTGTCATAAAACTGGTCATATTTGTCATTCGGCTCAGGGGGTATGACCAGAGTAGCACTCAGGGGTACCTGTCCCTGCAAAATAAAGCTGATTGACAAAAGAGATAATATCAGGATAAGTTCTGCCGGCTTTTCAAAAACAAATTTAGTGTACATCATCTTTCCCTTAAGAGAAAATATTGTGAACCGTCATGCCAATTAATTCAGAAAAATAGTCAAATTAGATAATTTCATACGAATCATTATACGTTAAAATTAGTTAAAGTACAAAAGCCGTTAAAATTAAAGATAGGGAGAATACTTTCAGAGTAATTAACTTTATTTTATATTTTTGTTTTGTGAGTAAACTGAAGGAGATATATTACAGGAATATATATGGTGTCATGGGCACCCTGGTATTTCATATACTATTATTTTCTCTGTTTCTTCTGGCTGATGTCGATATGAAAGGCAACGCACAGGAAGAGGAGATTGTTATTGAATTCCCGGATGTTATTCCCGAGCCCGAAATTCCCGAACCGGAAGAAGCTGAGCAGCAGGAGGAACAGGTTCCTGACCAACCTTCAGAACAATCTGTTGCTCAGCAAAACAGGCTGACCAATGTAGCTTCAAACAGGCTGGCAACAACAGGGGATAAATTTTTTGATGATGATTATATGAAGGAAGTAGAGGATGCCAGGAAACTGGTATCTGACGTTAATAATCAGCTTTCAAAAGAGATAAAAAGTCTCGACGATATAAAAATGCCTGTAGAGACCACCGAAAACATGGATCCTGATTCCGTGAAAAATGTTTTCTATGCCGGGGAAAGCAATATTGTATACTATCTTGAAAACCGTTATCATGTCAGTCTGCCTATCCCTGTATATCTTGCACAAGGTGGGGGAAAGGTTATTATTGACATTGAGGTAAACAGGGAGGGAAAGGTTGTCAGGGCCACTCCACGTAACAATCCTTCTGTCAGGGATGATAAAATATTTTTATATGCAACTGCTGCGGCATCAAGGACTGTATTCAACAAAGACGAAAGTGCACCTGAAATTCAAAGAGGAACAATTCATTATACTTTTATTGCACAATAAATAAAATTGAAAATAAATTTTATTTAACAGTATTTAACAAATATATTTTGCATTATCCTGAAAATGAGCTTATATTTGTGGTACGTTTATTTTCATAAGTTTAGGTTTAGTTAGGTTAGTTAGTTTAATGAGAAAAGGATGGGTTGTTGAACCCATCCTTCTTTTTTTTAGTGGCAGTCAGTAATTTTTAATCAAACAATAAAAATTAAATTAAATAACTCCTCCTTTGAGGCATTCGTTCCTCATGCCTGATGTTGGTCGAACAGATTTGATTTTTTAACGTTCCATTTAATGATTTTCTTAACACATTTTTTCTCAGGCAGGTCTTTATTGCCCCTGGACTGCTGTTTAATAAAACACAAATGGGAACTAATCTGTTACGAATAGTTCCCATCACCCGGGTTAACCGAAGTTTCCCGTGTGCCAGGTTACGGTTATTATGGCCGGCATTGGCTGTCTTTGACAGCTGGTTGCCCGGTACCCGCTGGTAAGGCTTTCTAGGGCACATACCTTTGAGCAGTCCGCTCGGTTTTCCGGATTACCTTCACGGACGAAGTGTCTTTCAGAGCTTATGACAAATTCCCGTAGGTATTTGTTTGTAGCTGTCAGTACTTTTAGGTTATTAGCCGTCGGGTGCTGTGCAATGCGGCTCAGGGAGGCCGAAACCTCTTTTGCCTCTTGCCTGAAGACTCAATCTCGAAAGAACGTCTGGTTGTCTTCCTGATGATTGAATGAACCTTTGGTTTCCAGACTACCCGGTTCAAACTTCGGTTCCTCTGATGTGCCTTCCCGGGGGAAGGTGAGAACAGGTTTGTACTTCAACTAAGAGATACTCCCCTTTTCCACATTTTCAGAACTGCCTTTTATGGCTCACCTGGTATCAACAAATTTATAATATATTTGTAATAGCTGTCAAGTTTTAATGACTAAATGTATTCACTGTGTTTCAACCCTGTTTATTAACAATTGTTGATAAGTTAAAACCTTCTTAATCCTTACGACAGACGGCTTTTAAAGTCTTCATAATTAAAATCCCTGACAAGTTTCAGTTTGTTATCACCCGACCAAATTGCAATAGCAGGATGTTTTACACCATTGAACATTGTAGTTTTGACCATAGTGTAATGCATCATATCATTAAAGATCACCTTATCTCCGGATTTTAACTCGTGTCCAAAATCGTAAGCTTCCATAAAATCACCTGCCAGGCAACTTATCCCACCCAAACGGTAAAGGTATTTACTGTTTTTATCAGGCTCTTTGGCGCCTTCAATTGCAGGACGGTAGGGCATTTCAAGCGTGTCGGGCATGTGGGCAGTAAAGGATACATCCAGGATAGCTGTTTTGATACCTTTGTGTTCCACGATATCCCTGACTGTAGAAACAAGCACTCCTGTATTCCACGCAACAGCGCTGCCGGGTTCAAGAATAACCTCAACCTTATATTTTTTCCTGAAGTTTGTTAACAGTCCGGTTAGGTGTTTATGGTCATATCCCTCCCTGGTCATAAGATGTCCGCCTCCCATGTTGACCCATTTAACTTCATGCAGGTGCTTTCCGAATTTTTTTTCAAGGTGGGAAAGTACCTTTTCCAGGCTGTATGAATCTGATTCGCACAGAACATGGAAATGAATTCCTTCAATGCCTTCAGGGAGCTCATCGGGAAATTCCGCACTTCCCACGCCCAGCCTTGAACCGGCAGCTCCCGGATTATAAAGATCGGTCTTAACATCGGAGAATTCCGGATTAACCCTTATTCCGCAGGAAATATGACGGCCTGCCCTTAAAGTCCTTTTGTAATATTTTTTATACTGGTTAACCGAATTAAATACTATATGCCCTGAATACTTCAGCAACTCGTCAAATTCGTCATCCGAATATACGGGGGAATAGGTAAATGCAAAAGCTTTCATCTCCTCGAAACAGAGCCTTGCTTCATTCAATGAGCTGGCAGCAGCTCCTTTGAGGTATTTTCGTATCAGCGGAAATGCACTCCACATCGCAAACCCCTTAAATGCCGGAATAATCTTTATACCGGCTTCATCTTGTATACGCCTGATCAGCTGAAGGTTTCTGACAAGTAAATCCTCATCAAGGACAAATGAGGGTGATGGTATTTCTGAATAATTCAATTTTATCTCATTTTAAAATCCTGATTTCCCGTCTGGATCCAAATCATAACCGGGATTTTATTTTTATAACTCCAGGTCAATATTTGTCTTCTCATTCCACGGAAGTCCATGTTCACCGATTTTTTCCAGGAACGGGTCCGGATCGAACTGTTCGACATTAAATACTCCTTTGCCTTTCCACTTGCCGGTAAGCAACATCGCAGCCCCCAGCATTGCCGGTACGCCGGTGGTATAAGATACAGCCTGGGTGCCTGTTTCCCGGTATGCCTGTTGATGGCTGCAATTATTCCATATATAGTATGTTTTCTCTTTTCCGTCTTTTATGCCCCTTATACGGCAGCCGATAGATGTTTCACCAGTATAGTTTTCACCCAGCTGCCCGGGGTCGGGAAGTACATATTTAAGGAATTCGAGAGGAATCACCTCCACTCCTTTATAAATTACAGGGTCTATCCGTGCCATACCGATATTTTGAATGACACGAAGATGGGTCAGGTACTCCTGTCCGAAAGTCATCCAGAACCGCGCCCGTTTCAATGAAGGAAAATGTTTCACCAGTGATTCAAGCTCTTCATGGAATAAAAGATATGAATCGCGGGGACCGATGTCAGGATAATTAAGGACTTTTTTTACTTCGTGTGGTTCTGTCTCCACCCATTTGCCGTTTTCCCAGTATTTTCCTTTCTGAGTGATCTCGCGGATATTTATTTCCGGGTTGAAGTTGGTTGCAAAGGCTTTCCCGTGGTCACCCGCGTTACAATCGACTATATCCAGATAGTGCAACTCATCGAAATGATGTTTGGCAGCATACGCTGTATATATACTGGTTACACCCGGATCAAATCCGCAACCCAGGACTGCAGTTATGCCTTTCTTTTTAAACTTGTCGTCATAAGCCCACTGCCAGCTATATTCAAATTTAGCCTCATCTTTTGGTTCATAGTTTGCCGTGTCGAGGTAGTTAACACCTGTCTCCAGACAGGCGTCCATTATTGGCAGGTCCTGGTAGGGCAATGCTACATTGATAACCAATTCAGGACCGAAGCTGTTGATGAGGTTTACGACCTCTGCTGTATTGTCGGCATTTACCTGTGCGGTTTTTATGCGCCCCCTTCCCACTTCCTTAGCAATTTTTTCGCATTTAGAGAGAGTCCGGCTGGCAAGGAGAATTTCAGAAAACACATCCGGGTTGGCGGCACATTTTGCAGCTACTACACGGCCGACTCCCCCGGCTCCGATAATTAATATTTTGCTCATAATTTTATTTGTTTACTAAAGTTTGGTGACAATTTATGTATAATTTCGTAGCTTAAGCTGAGTAAAAATAATTTAGCCAAATTAAGCATTTTTTCATGAACAAAACAGAACTTGAGAGGGATTTTAACCCAAGCGGGACCGGATTAAAAAACGGTAATTTTATTGGATTGCCTTATTCTTTTGACACGGCAAATATTATTTTACTGCCAGTACCGTGGGATGTGACCGTTTCCGGTCATGATGGAACAGCCCTGGCTCCGGCTGCTATTCTCAAGGCATCAGTGCAGCTGGATCTTGTCGATCCGGACATTGAAGATGCATGGAAGCTTGGCATTTATATGACGCCGCTTAACCAGGCCATTCTGGATGAACGAAATGATCTGCGGCAGAAAGCCTCCTCTTATATTGAACAGCTTGAGATGGGAAACAGTGTGGTTTCTTCAGACATAGCAGATGAAATAAATAAAAGATGTGCAGCTTTGAATTCACTGGTCTGCAGTGAATCAAAAAAAATCATTG
>JAAYJR010000083.1 GCA_012522835.1 Bacteroidales bacterium | reverse complement strand
GAATTAGTCAACCTAAATCAGGAAAATACAGTATTAAAAATTACTGCTCTTTTTTTTATATAAAAAAAATGTCAAAGTTTGTTTAAATTATATAAAAAACTATATTTGCGATGGCTTAATACTCATTAATTAGAGTAAATGACTGATTTAACTGAGATAAACAATAAAGCTCTTATAGCACAACTAAAGAACAATAACGTTCATGCTTTCGACAGACTGTTCGAAAAATACAGCGATAAACTGTATAACTTTTCTATGTCAATTTTAAAGAATGAAGAAGACTCGAAAGAGATAGTGCAGGAGGTGTTTTTCAGATTATGGAATGAACGCAAAAAAATAGATGCCAACAAGCCAGTTAAGTCTCTTTTATTCACCATAACCTACCGCATCATAATTGATTATCTGAGAAAACAGTTAAAAGACAGAAACTTCAGAAAATCACTTGAGAAACATTTCTTTGACAATTATTGCGAACAAAAAAATCATATTGACTGTGACACTCTGAAAAGAGAGATCAATAAGGCTGTTGATGGGCTTCCTGCCAAACGACAAACAATTTACCGGTTAAGCAGGGAAAAAGGCCTGACTCATAAAAAGATCGCAGTCCGTTTAGATATTGAGGAAAAAACAGTAGAGAACCAGATAAGCCTTGCGCTGAAACACATTAAAGCAAGCATAAGCAAAGAATTTCTACCACTCATGCTCTTTATTATTTTGACTCTGTATATGGGTAACCCAGATTTACCCGCACTATTTTAAAATATATTAGATTAATTAATCAACTAAATTAAAGGAGGAACTGCTTATGAAAAAAAAAGGGTGTGTAACAGAAAATATTTTACCTGCCTGTCAGGTTATGATTACACATCCAATACTAATCAGAACAAACCGGCATGATACAGACAAACTAACACAACTATCTGTTTATCGCCGTGTAAATGCTTTACAAAACAGTGTGATTTTCACACACTTTAATTACTAACATTAATTTTTATCAAAGTATGAAAAAATTTAAATTGGCGATTTTCCCTTATTTTTGGGAAAAACAAAAAATTTTACGAACTCTTAAATTAACGATGATCCTCTTGACTGCTTTCGTCATGCAGTTATCTGCAACGGTTCCTTCTGATGGTGCCGCTCAGGGAGACGAAAGTACTATCTCGCAACAAAGTTCGGTTTCAGGTAAAATAACTGACAGTTCCGGCTTTCCTCTGCCCGGGGTTACTGTTGTTGTTAAAGGAACCACACAGGGTACTGTAACTGATGCAAACGGTGAATATACCCTTACTAACCTTCCTGCAAATGCAACGCTGGTATTCTCATTCGTCGGAATGAAATCACAGGAGATTGTGGTAGGTAATCAAACTTCAATCAATCTGGCTTTACAGGAAGAGAGCATTGGCCTTGAGGAAGTTGTTGCAATTGGCTATGGTACTCAAAAGAAGGTAAACCTCACTGGTTCTGTTTCAAATGTAACTGCAGAAGTTCTTGAAAACAGGCCTATTACAAACGTTGGACAAGGTCTTCAGGGTACCGTTTCAAACCTTAACATCACTCCGAACAGTGGTGCGCCCGGACAGAGCACATCATTTAACGTAAGGGGAACCACCTCACTCAGCGGCGGAAGTCCCCTGGTGCTTGTCAACGGTGTCTCAATGGATATCAACCAGATCAACCCGCAGGATATTGATAATGTCACTGTCCTTAAAGACGGTGCATCTGCTGCTATTTACGGTGCCCGTGCTGCTTACGGTGTAATCCTTATTACTACAAAAAGCGGTAAGACAAGTACTAAACCATTGATTTCACTCAATACCAGTGTTTCTACAAACTCACCGGTAACAATGGTTGAATGGTTTGATTCAAAACAGATCGTGGAGTGGATGGATGAAGCTTATCTGAGGACAACAGGTAGTCCGTATTTTGATGATATTGAAAGAAATGCAATATTAGCACATTACAATGACCCCTCACAGCCCTCTTCAATAATACATCCCAATAACCCGAATGAATGGACAAGTGTAGGCAATACTGACTGGAATGATGTTTTGATGGAGGAATCTTATCCGATGCAGCAACATTCACTGAGCATCTCAGGAGGAACTGAAAAACTAACTTATTACACCTCATTTTCTTATCTGCATCAAAAAGGTATAATAAGCAGGGATCTTTTCGATGAGTACTACAACCGTTACAATTTTATGTCTGACCTGAACTACCATGTAACTGACTGGATGATGGTCGGAACAAGGATGGCTGTAAACCTCAGTGATAAAAGGTTTCCCGCTAATGACTCATGGTTCAGAAGTTCATTCCCGGAAAATTACCTGCCATACCAGCAGAATACCTATGCTACAATGCCTGTGAAAGACCCGAATGGCAACTGGTCACACGTTGGATCAATCCACAACCTGGCCCAGATGCTGTCAGAAGGAGGCTATCAAAAAAGAAATATCACAGACTTATGGTTAACTGGTATCCTGAGGTTAACACCCATAGAAGGTATGTCGCTTAACCTTGACTATTCAGTTAACCCAAATGAACAGAGGATGATCCACTATGTGGCACTTCAGCCTTTTTATGATGTACAGGGCAATGTAAACGCATATTACGGAGGTAGTAATCCAAACAGGGTAATAAGGCAAAATGGAAGTGACCAGTATCATGCATTGAACATTTATGGTGACTATGCCAAAACCTTCAACGAAAACCATAATTTTAAAATAATGCTTGGGTTCAACCAGGAGTATAAAAACTTTCTGGATGTAGCTGCTGAACGCCGTAACCTCATAGTAAATGATATTCCCTATATGGACCTGGCTTATGGTGAAAAATATGCAAATGATGCAGAATATCAGTATGCTATCAGGGGTATATTCGGCCGTTTTAACTACGACTATAAAAATAAATATCTGCTCGAGATCAACAGCCGTTACGACGGAACTTCAAAATTCCCATCAGCTGACCGCTTTACATTGTTCCCCTCAGGATCACTTGGCTGGCGTATCGACCAGGAAGAGTTCTTCCAGGGTATCACCGGTGCATTCGACCTTTTAAAAGTCAGGGTATCCTATGGTTCACTGGGTAACCAGAATGTATCAGG
>JAAYJR010000460.1 GCA_012522835.1 Bacteroidales bacterium | reverse complement strand
GGATTGCCGTCTGTTTCATAAATCTCTGCTTTGTCTGCCCCTGAACTTAACAATAGGTCTTTCCAGTACTCTGCAGCCCTGTACATATCCGGCTTATGACTTTTCACCGAGCTGATTGACGGTATACGGAGCAATCCGAATAATTCATCCAGGAACCGCTCTTTATTTTCGTCGATATAGTTATTAATTGTTTGCATATTTATGATGATAAAAATTTTCAAAAAATACGGTTTTCCGGTGAAATTTGAAAGAGAATTTAAGATAAAAAAAAGGCAACCTTATAAAAGTTGCCTTTTTTTAAAAGGTAATAAGTTATTTAACCAGATCCTGGAAACGCGGATTGCTGAAATATTTAGCAAACTCAAGATCTGTTTTTGCTTTGGTTTTCATATCAGGATTAATACTGCAGGCTTCCTTCAGGCTGTCAAAGAATAATGTTTCTTTTGCAGTACGTGCACCAATAACAGCTTTCAGATATTCCTTCATGAAGCAACCGGGTTGCTGTATTGCATCCAGGTCCCTTAGTGCGCCGCTGTTATTTCCGGCAAGAATTTTTGCAAGTGCTGTATTGGTATCCTGGAAAGTTCCGAAGTACCTTGCTGCCTGATCATAGTCAGCTTTTTTAATACTTACGATACCCTGGTTGTAATCTACTTCTTTGCCGGCACCTGATGCTGCCCCGAACAGAGTTTCGGCCTGAGTGATATTGCCTTCATATAGGGCAACGGCACCAAGATTATTTTTTATAACAGGTTCATCTGTTTTTAGTCTTTCAGCTTTTTCGAACATTGGTTTTGAATCGTTGTATTTATTTTGCAGAACCATTACATAACCGGCATTGTTCGGCCCGCGCCAGTCATTAGGATAAACCCTGATAAATGAATTATAGATAGCAAGCTGTTCATTCAGATCTTCAAATAGTGTTGCAGCATATAGTAATTCCGCCGGGTTCAGGGAAGCAGGATCAGATTTGGCAAGAGCCATCAGCTCTTCATCAGATTTTCCGATGAGCTCAACACTAGTCACTAGTTTGGCACGGCGTAACTGAGGAAGGATCTCATCTGCAAGGGCTGTGAATGCTGCAGAAAGATTTTTAATTTCACGCTCCCTTACTTCGGGATCGCTATACATAGATAGTACTCTGAGAATAAGGTCTTTATCCTGTATGTTTGATTTTTCAAGCATCTCTTTGAATCCATCCCAGTCTTCAGGTGTATATCTTGTTCTCAAATTAACATCCACTCCCAGTTCTCTCAATCTTTTTGCCAGAAAATCGGATGAGGTATCTTTACGTTTTCCTGCAAGTTCGGTATTAAAATCAATCGATCCGTCGGGTGACGCATAAGCTGAAACTTCAACATTTTTCAGGTCTACTTTTTCTTCTTCGTTTGCTTTTTGAGTATACTGCAGGAAAGAAATAACATCCTGGGCAGAAATTTCTTCATTGCGAAGATTAGCCCTGTTGATCAGATAATGAATATCAGCAAGCATTTCTTCAGGAACTATTCTTTGGAATGGGTCAATATTAGGATCGTATTTGCCAGTATTATTAACTTCACGGCGTACACCCAGGATTGGTTTCGGGAAATTGGCAACCAATGTACTGGTAGCAATAACACCATCTGCAATTTTTACCGGGTCGAAATCAAGGCTGGCAGTCCCTTTTTTAGCTGTCATATTTACATATAGTTCTGATAATCTCATAGCTTCTGCAAAGTCCACATCGTCATTATAGCTAAACATGCCACCTGCATTGTAACTTATTACCCTGTTATTGGCCTGTACTCTTTCTCCCTGCAAAGTTACCG
>JAAYJR010000172.1 GCA_012522835.1 Bacteroidales bacterium | reverse complement strand
TGGTAAATCTTTGGCGAAACCGGCTGATCAAAGATAATATGCTCCCTGAAAATGAGAGATACACATGGACAGTAATCAATGATATAAAAGAAAATGAACAACCCCATATTTCCGGCTTGTCAGGACCGGTTACTATTGAATATATCGAATGACAAATGATTGCCCGGGTATACTTTAAATAGTTTATTTTAATTTCCTGGTGTTATATTTTTTCAGACTTCATTTTTCCGGGCCTGATCATATTTTCAGGTGCCAGGATCATTTCCAGTTTATCTTTAGACAAAATCCCCTTCTCAAGAACCAGGGAGTATACACTTTTATTGTTTTCAAGTGCTTCTTTGGCAAGGACATTTGAAGCTTCATATCCTATCCAGGGGACTAAAGCCGTTATCAGTCCGATACTATTCATTACCATCTCCCGGCACCGAGTTTCATTTGCTGTTATTCCGTCGATACAACGATATCTCAATGTATTCATCCCGTTAATAAGCATCTCAACCGACTCAAAAACGCTCAATACAATTACAGGCTCAAAAACATTCAGTTCAAGTTGCCCGGCTTCAGACGCCATTGTAACCGTAAGGTCATTTCCAATCACCTTGAATGCAATCTGATTTACCACCTCAGGAATAACGGGATTTACCTTTCCAGGCATTATAGAAGATCCCGGCTGCATAGGTGGCAGGTTAATTTCATTTATGCCGGTTCTGGGACCTGATGACAACAACCTCAGGTCACTGCTTATTTTAGATAGTTTAATTGCCAGCCGTTTAACTGCTGAGGAGTACATAACAAATGCACCTGTATCCTGCGTTGCTTCAACTAAATTTGATGCAAGGACCAGATCAAGTCCGGTGATTCTTCTGAGGTGTTTAATAACCAATCCGGAATAACCTGGCTCTGAGTTAATGCCTGTGCCAATTGCTGTTGCACCCATGTTGACTTCAAGAAACAGTTTTGCATTCTGATTCAATCTCTCGATCTCCTCTTCCAAAGTGACAGTATAGGCTTCAAATTCCTGTCCAAGAGTCATGGGAACTGCATCCTGCAACTGAGTCCTGCCCATCTTAATAACATGTGCAAATTCCTTTCCTTTCTTTCTGAAAGATTCAACTAATTTTTCAAGTACTGATATTAGCTTGATGTTTGAATTAAACAATGCAATTTTTATTGCAGTAGGATAAGCATCATTTGTCGATTGCGATAAGTTTACATGATTATTAGGATGACAATAACGGTATTGGCCTCTCTCCTTTCCAAGGATCTCTAAAGCACGATTTGCAATGACCTCATTAGCATTCATATTTGCTGAAGTACCTGCTCCTCCCTGGATCATATCAACTACATACTGATTATGATATTTACCATTCTTTTGTTCCTGGCAGGCCATGACGATAGCGTCCCTTACATCCTTATCTATTAATCCTAATTCAAAATTGGCTTCAGCTGCAGATTCTTTTACCATCGACAATCCCTCGATCAGTGACGGGAAAAAATTCAAGGTAATTCCGGAAATATTAAAATTCTCCATCGCTCTTAATGTCTGTATACCATAATAAGATTCATATGGCACCTCTCGTTGTCCCAAAAGATCATTTTCAACCCTTGTTCTTCCCGATTCATACTGTGCAGAAATATTTAACATCCGGTTATTAACATTCCTCATCCTCCTTGAAATCACTCTGGTGATATTTGACAGAATCTTCAGGGTAGTCAATGCACTATAGCTGAAAAAATCTTTGCTCACATCAAAAAGTACTGTTGTTTTGAGAGCCCTGGCAGAAGTAGAATGCGTAGATTCAGGATCCCAGATACCTTCCCCCAGGAAATCCCCTTTCCCGAAAAGAGTCAACCTGACTTCAACCCCGTAAGAATTATGTGTGAAAAGTTCAACTTCCCCTTCATAAATTATATATATATCTTCTCTGAGACTGTTTTCCTGAAAAATCATGTCACCCGCCAGGCACTTTTTCTCTCTTACACTTTGGGCTAATTTCTGTAATTCAGTATCATTCAGATTCCTGAACAATTCAATATCTTTCAGGAATAATAAAATTGTATTTTCTTCCATGATCAGACCGGTTATAATTTTGACAAATTATCAGTAAGTTATTTAAGATAAAGATAGCATTTAAATTGATTAGCTCTCTTCAGCAGAAAATCATCCTTAGGATAATACATAACCCTAATCACCAATCAATTGTAATGCATATGAAATTTTCAGGGCTACCTGGGTGAGATATTATAAAATTAAATTTCGACACAAAAACACTTTTCGGTGTATATTTAAAGTTAAATAAAATTATATAAAATTCACACAAAGGGAGTTACGAGTAACCTCACTCATTCTCCTTCCTGGCATCAACTTCAAAAGAGTCTGGATATATTACAAAAAATTTCTTTTGATAATCGTTAGTTGGTTCCCAAAGATCTTTATCCCTGTCACAGTTATATAATTTCAGTATCCATGTATCAAATTTGCGTGCTCCTTCGTACAATTCAATCACCCTGGCTCCCCGGCCGATTTTCCCATAACACTCCCTTCCCGTAACATTCCCGTAAGCCAGACATATACCTCTCAAACATCCGATATAGTTATTATCATGGTCATGCCCCACAAACATACCCATCACATCTTTACATTCAAGCATAGAAGTATACATACCCGAGTTTAAATCCGGAGAGCAAACTTTTTCTTTCATAATCCCGTAAGTAGTCTTTTGTCCGATAATCTCCTTATACTCCGGCAATGGAATATGAAAAAATGCAAGAGCCGGATAAGGATTAAAGTCATTCTTTATGGAATAGGCATTGCTTTGTTCCCTGTACCAGGCAATCTGATCAAATTGTATCCAGTCATACGTTCCTAAATCCTTCTCCGGATACATTTGAGAATCAATAAAATATAATAACGCCGGTATTTTATTTGATTCTGAAGATTTCACTTCAAGTATGTAATTACCTTCACCTGAAATATCTTCAGGTCCCCGTTCTGTGAGATTGTAAGGTAATTCCACGATTGTTTCCATTATCTCTTTTTTAGTAATCCCGTTTTTAAACTCCGGATCATGGTTGCCTGTTACAACAGCCCAGGGGACCTGCGCATCAATCATAATCTTCGATAAAGACAACCATCCCCGAGATGCATTTTCAGAAGTAACTACATCTCCTGTCAAAACAACCAGGTCAGGTTCCTCTTTTTCTATAACCGTTTTCATCAACATCAGAGCACTGTCCGACCTGAAAGAATCATACTGAAAATGAATATCTGTAAATTGAACTATTTTAAATTTCCCGTTCTGATTAAATCTCAGCACAGGTTTAATACTTATTTCCTGAGAATTCGACAGCAACGAAAATATTGCCATAAAAAATAAAAATCCAATGATTTTTTTCATCGGTAAAAATTTAGTTTTCAATGATTTCATATAGTTTTTCCGAATTTTTGCCGGGAAAACTAATTAATGCTTTAATCATAATCATTTACAATTTTTTATATGCTGATAAATTTTTTCACAATAATTTGCCGTCGTTCATTCAACCCCTATTTTATCAACCTCTTTTATTAATCGAACTGTTTCAGAAAGAGCAACAATTATTTTCTGATAGTGCAAAATCTCTTCAACTGTCAGAGTACTCCCATACCTGTCTTTTAGCCATTCCCGGGCAGGTTGATAATCCCCTATATATAAATCCCATGCAACGAAAGGTACATTATCAAAATACCGGGTATCATTTATCCAAACCCGGCCAACAGTATTTTCGGAATTAACAGGCTCCCATCCGATGCTCTTTGTTGTCATTTCCCGGGTAATAGTGTTTTCTCCATCTTCCTGGTAACTGGTAATAAACTGATTTACTCCTGGTGATTTCAGTAAATGTATTTGCCGTAACTCACTCCCTAATTCCGCTAACCGCCAAAAGGTTTCGACATCATTTGGATTAGAAATTCGTGAAAAGTCAATTTTTAAAAACTCCTTATTCTTTTTAAGACAGGAAGTTGAATGTATAGAAGCATATATGTAATCAAGGATGTCAACTAGTGTAAAGGTTGTTTTAAAAGCCGGCCTTACTTCAGGATTGTTTATGAAGCATACATTACCAGGTGGTTCTTTTTTAAGAACGAATATTAATCCGAATTTTTCGGCAGCCTGATTTGAAATTTCAGCCGTCAGATTTGAAATTTTCTCTATTATTTTTTGGATTATCTGCTGAGAACCTTCTGTTGAGTAAAAATAGAGTGGAAAAACATAATTTATTTCCTTTATTAATATTGCAGGACCTTCAACAATCCCTTTGTAATTGACATAACTTGCAAATTTACCAACCTCAACTTTTTTATTTATCATGAAATCAAAGTTATACGTATAAGGTTAAAAGATGAATATACTAACTCTTTTACAAATATGTTTTCGTTTGGAAAAGTACCGGATAAACCTGCCATCAACAAGTCACGTTGGTGTTGTCATAATTACTCTCCTGCTTTTCTTAGGTCTTCAATAATAATTTTCTTCATCCTGAGCATTGCCGGAGTTGTACTTTCTGGTTTCCTTGCCATCAAATCTTCCATGTTTTCCGGAATTATTTGCCACGATACTCCGTATTTATCCTTCACCCATCCACATTGTTCACTTTCAGGCACTGCTGATAACTTTTCCCAAAAATAGTCAATTTCATCCTGATCTTTACAATTTACCATAAATGATATTGACTCATTGAACTTGAATTTATGTTCATTAGCACTGTCCATTGCCGCAAACCACTGACCATCCAGCATGAAGTCAGTAAACATTATAGTTCCTTCTTTTTCTGGCTCTGAATTAGCGGGGTATCGTGCAATTGTTCCCCGCCCGGAATTATTAAAAACGGAGATATAAAAGTCTGTGGCTTCTTCTGCCTTGCCGCATACATTTTCGACAAATAGCAGTGATGGAATAACATGGGGCCGCTCCTCACCTTCAGGATTTGTATAGATCAATTGCCATGACACGCCATACTTGTCCTGTATCCATCCGTAACGTTCACTGAACGGGTATTTGTCTATTGGCATTAAGACTTTGCCTCCTGCAGAAAGTTTTTCCCAAACATGGTCAATCTGTCTTATCGCATCCGCATCCCGGGCGGGATCAAAGTTAATCATAAAGGAAATTGATGGATTAAATTTGAACAGAGGACCTGCACTTATAGCCATGAAGTTGTATCCCAGGACAGTGAATCCTACAATATCGCAATCTCCCGATGGGGTATCGCATATCTTTGATTTATGCGTTATCTCGGATTCCTTAAATACCGATATATAGAACTCTGCTGCTTCCACTGCTTCTTTGTCAAACCAAAGATGTGGTACTATTTTTTGCCTTACCATTGTTACTTATCCTCCCACTTTAATATTTTTTAATAACACTGTTTCCTGGTATTTTGTTTTGAAAAAATAGTGCTTTCCCACGATACAGAAAGTGATTACTATTAAAAACCAAGTTGCAAATAAGTACACTGCACTCCGGCTTAAAAATGCAGAGATAAAAAGCTGGTTTTCATCAGAATGTTAATAGCATTTATATTCATGCTGATTTTTTCATGAAGGATAAAGGTACCTGTTAAGTTAACTGGGAAAGTAAAAATGGCGATTTTATTATCTTCCCAATGATTGAGTTTGCACAAATAAATGTTTAATTTTTGCTCATAACAAAATCTTATATCTGAAATATCATAGAGTATGAATCACAAGTATCCACTAAAAATTAGACGGAATATTGAGATATATATTATAATTTTATTAATCCCTAATAATCAGATATTTACAAAATATATCAAATCTTAAATTATGTATTTTATATTAATTTTTTATTTCAAATCGAAACACAGATGTTATTATCTGAATCCATTGTAAACCAATGATTTGGAAAGACTTTCTTTTATTTTAAGTGGACACTACTGAGTATGAATGCGATATATCGTAGGCCAGTATTATCAGGAGCGGTTGTAAAATTTTTAGGAGAATTCGTCAGGAATTATCTTCAAGGAAACTATCTTTCAGGGATAAATCAGAGATGCAAAAATTGGGAATTCTCATTTTAATATTAATAAATCAAACTTGTCGGAAAATATTTTCAGAAGGATAATATCAGTAATGTATCTTGATAATTTGTCAGTTAAAAAAGATATCAGGTGTGATATTTTTTAATTGATATTTCTTATCTTTACTAAATCTTTAAGGAGAACTATTCTTATTTACGATAAAATCAAAAGATGTTAAATAATATTGATCTAAAATTTTAAAATTAACAAACAATGGAAAATCAATCGGAAAAAATCAGTAAATGCCCTGTCACCGGAGCTACCGGGAAACATAGTATGGGCGGAGGAGGAACAAAAAACCGTGACTGGTGGCCTAACCAGTTAAAGCTCAATATTCTTCGTCAAAATTCATCTTTATCGAATCCTATGGATAAAGATTTTAACTATGCCGAAGAGTTTAAGAGTTTAGATTACAAGGCTTTAAAAAAGGATCTACAGTCATTGATGACTGATTCCCAGGATTGGTGGCCTGCTGACTTCGGGCACTATGGACCGCTGTTTATCCGTATGGCATGGCACAGTGCAGGGACATACCGTGTGACTGATGGCCGTGGCGGCGGTGGAGCCGGACAACAACGTTTTGCCCCGCTTAACAGCTGGCCTGACAATGTCAATCTTGACAAAGCACGCAGCCTGCTGTGGCCTGTTAAACAGAAATACGGAAAAAAAAT
>JAAYJR010000131.1 GCA_012522835.1 Bacteroidales bacterium | reverse complement strand
TTACATCACCTGCCATGTTTATCATTCGCAGGATATTGACCTTCACTCTTTCAGGATAAATTAATAGTGATGGAGAATAAACTTCATCTTCATTTTTTATCTTATACCAAGTACGTTCTGACTCATTCATCAATTTATAATTTATGTTTCCCGAAGATACTAAACTGAATCTCCCGGGGAAAATAATTTTACCGGGCCTCATATCTCAGGCGGTTACTGGTAAAAAACACCTAACTGTCGGGTATTAATAAAGTTCAAACATTGCTTCAACCTCAACCGGGATATTTGATGGCAATGTCATACCTACAGCACTTCTGACTCCAATTCCGTTATCCTCACCAAAAACTTCAGCCATTAATTCGCTAAATCCGTTTATAACTGCCGGTTGTTGTTGAAACCCGGAAGTACAGTTTACCATACCCAGAACTTTCACCAATCTTTTTATCCTGTTTAATTCCCCAAAATGCTCTATTATCGTTGACAACATAGCCAGGCCAACCTGGCGTGCAGCCATTTTCCCTTCCTCCAGTCCAAGGTCATCACCCAGTTTGCCCGACATAAGCGTTCCGTCCGATTGGACAGGCCCCTGTCCGGATACATATAAAAATTTATCAACTACCAGTACAGGTTTATAAACACCACCAAGTTTTGGGGGAGGCGGAAGCTCCAAACCCAACTCTTTAATTTTCAATTCTCGGTTTTGTCCCATAATATAAATTTTTTAGTATTGAACACCTTTAAAAAATAAAAATTTTATTGATAAAACATAATATATTTTGAATTTTTCGAAATAAAACGTAAACTACATTTATGGACGGAATCAATATCTAAATAAACAAATTTAAAAGAAGTACTCCTAATAACCCAATTACACTTAATAATGTTTCCATAACTGTCCATGTACAGAAGGTCTCTTTCACGGAAAGGCTGAAATATTCTTTCACCATCCAGAAAGCCCCGTCATTTACATGAGAAAAAATAAGTGTCCCCGAACCAATTGCAAGCAACATCAATTCTTTATTCACTAATCCGCCAGTCACCAAAGGTAGTACTATACCTGCAGTTGTCAGTCCGGCAACAGTAGCAGAACCGACACATATTCTCAGAAAAGCAGAGATTAACCATCCCAGGATCAGGGGAGACATTTCTGTCTTACTCAGCAAGCCGGCAATATAATCACTAATCCCGGTTTCCACCAACACCTCCTTGAAGCCGCCTGCCCCGGCAATTATTAACAATATCATAGTTATGCTTGCTATTGATTGTCCGAGGCTATCCATTATATCTTTCATAATTCTGCCCCTGGCAAGTCCCAGTGAAAAAACTGCTACAATCAGGGATATAAGCATAGCAATAACAGGATCACCAATCGCATTGAACATAACCCTGATTTTATCGCCTTCAGGCAAAATAATAGTTGCGAGGCTTGAGGAGCCTATCAGAATAACAGGCAAAAGGGTTGACAATATGCTATTTCTGATTCCCGGCATCTCATCGTCAGCCAGAATTTCCGGATTAACAAATTCTTTTAATGGTTGTGCATTTATACCTTTTAACCTGCCTGCAAACAAAGGGCCTGCAATAATGATTGCAGGAACAGAGATAATAATCCCGTAAATCAAAGTCTTACCTATATCGGCATCAAACATAACTGCAAGCGCCGTAGGTGCAGGATGCGGAGGAAGAAGTCCGTGTGTTATTGATAAAGAGGCAAGCATTGGAATTCCCACATATAATAAAGGCACTCCTGCTGAAACAGCTATAGTGAACAAAAGCGGTATCAGAACAACAAAACCAATTGAAAAAAACATAGGAATACCAACAATAAATCCTGTAATAACAACCGCCCACTACATATACTTTTTACCAAAAAACCCGATAAGCTTTGTTGTTATCCGCTGAGCCGCCCCACTGTCAGCTACCAGTTTTCCAAGCATAGCACCAAATCCCAGAATCATGACCAGTAATCCCAGTGTGTCGCCCATTCCCTTCTGAACAGAAGAGGCAACATCTGTTAATTGCATGCCCCCGGCTATCCCAACAATAAATGAAGAAATGGTAAAAGCCACAAAAGCATTGACCTTAAATATTATGATTAAAAGCAAAAGTATTGTCAATCCGAGGACCACTACCAATAAGGGCATAACTCATTCTTTTAATTACATTATAATGGTGACGTATTTTTTTGAAACGCTTTTCCCATTTTAAATAACAAATCTACTATTATTTGACCTAAAGTCTGTTGCCAATTCTATATTTTCTCGAAGATCATCTCTGAAAAGAGAAAAAAATACTCCGCTTTATTACAATACTTCGTTAAAAACAATGTTAAATAATTGATAATGAGCAAAATAAGTGTTTAAAATATTTGGTTAAACCCCTGATAATCAGTATCTTAATGGATTTTACCACAAATCTGTTCAAGTATGACTACCAGGGGATGTTTTAATTATAAATCGTTAATTATCAGAACGTTAGATAAAATATCAGTTTTCAACAAGTGCAGGAAGGACTTTTTCTGCGAAGTCATTATCCTTTT
>JAAYJR010000590.1 GCA_012522835.1 Bacteroidales bacterium | reverse complement strand
TTAGGGCCGGGAGGAGGAGGATATGAAACCAGGCTTACAAAGTACAGCAACCTTGAAGTTCAGGCAGGCAATAAAATGGTTGATGCAGGTGTTGAACTTGCAAATCAGATGACTCCGGGTGCTGAACCTGAATTTCCAAAAGCTCCGCCTTTCAGCGGACAGCCATGGTCTTACGGCAATGTAAAACCGGAACTGAAATAAAATTATTAATTAAAATAATCTGAAATGAGCATGGAATTATTATCACCCGGAAGTATGATAAAACATATGCAGGGTCAATATGATACCATTAGAATAAACAATTTAATACTATAATAATGCTTAAATATTTTAAAACAATTCTGAATTATACAGGCCTTGTCTGTATGTTTTTTATCCTGATGAATATTCAGGTGACCAGTGCAAAAAGTCTCCACCCGGAAAATGCACCGGAACAAGATAAAGTCTTCAGGGCCGGAGCATCAATGAGTAACATCACACCGCCTCTTGGTGGTGGCCTTGTGGGTAACTTCGGGACTCCACCACCTGCCACTCATGTACATGATGAATTACATGCCAGATGTCTGGCACTGGATGATGGAAGCACAAAACTTCTCTTTATAATTGTAGATAATATAGGGATGAACAGGGACCTCATGGATGAGGCAAAAGGGATTATTACTGAGGAGACAGGAGTGCCGTCCTCTAATATCCTCATTTCTGCAATTCATACTCACTCATCTGTGAGTGCCCAGGGTGTGGGTGATAAACGGAGAAGCTGGAGCGCCGGTGGAGAATTCGACGATTATCAAAAATTTATGATAAGACGTATCGGAGATGCAGCACGCATTGCCATCAACAATCTTGAACCTGCTCGTATTGGCTGGGGAGCCGGAAGTGTCCCGGAACATGTTTTTGTGCGCCGCTGGATCATGAAGCCTGGTACCCCTGCTGTCAATCCGTTCGGCGAACAGGACAAGGCAGTGATGAACCCTGGCATTGGGAATCCCGGCCTTCTCAAACCTGCAAGCAAACCTGATACTGATGTTTCCTTTATTTCAGTTCAGTCAACCGACGGCAGGCCAATAGCCCTGCTTGCCAATTATGGTTTACATTATGTGGGAGGAGTTCCCAAAGGGCATATATCTGCAGACTACTTTGCAATATTTGCTGATCGTATACAGGAACTGCTAAAAGCTGACCGACAGGATCCCCCATTTATCGGAATAATGTCTAACGGAACATCAGGAGATGTCAATAATATAAATTTCGGAGGCACACCGGAAAAAAATCCCCCTTACGCCAAAATGAGAAAAGTAGCAGAAGATTGCGCAAGGGAAGTATATCGTGTGCATAATAATATTGAATACCACGACTGGGTTCCTTTAAATGCAACTGCAGAAAACCTCACCCTTAACGTTAGAAAACCTGACAAACAGCTTATCAAACGTTCTGAAGAGGTATTGAAACGGCCTGATACAGTTAAACCTGTTCACAGACTTGAGGGAGCCTACGCTGAAAAGATACTATCAATGCTTAACTGGCCTGACCAGGTTGATATTGTTGTACAAACTTTCAGGATCGGAGATCTTGGTGTAGCTGCAATACCTTTTGAAACTTTTGCGGAAACAGGTTTGGAAATAAAGGCCACAAGTCCGTATAAATCAACTTTTGTAATAGAACTGGCAAATGGCTGCTATGGATATTTGCCAACTCCTGAACAACATGAGCTGGGCGGTTATGAAACATGGCTCAGTACCAATAAAGTTGAAAAGGAAGCATCCCGAAAGATCGTTGCGACTATCCTGAGCCAGTTTGCAAGTATGAAATAAGTAATAAAAAATACAGTTAATTATAAGAGGGCGCATTCTGTGAATGTGCCTTCTTTGTTGCAATCGGATAAAAACAGATCTGGCATCTAAACAACTTCTGCTCTTTTAAGTAGCTGGAACTCTGAAGGGGTAATGCCTTTTATCTTTTTAAACTGACGATTAAAATTTGAAAGATTCTCAAAACCTGATTCATAAGCTATTTCGGAAATGCTTTTTGTTGCATCGATCAGAAGCCTGCATGCATAACCGATCCGAACATTCAGAAGATAACTCTTAAAAGTCATCCGGTAGGTGTATATGAAAGCATTATAAAATGTAGTGTTTGACATGTTAGTAACCTGAAGAAGATCTTTAATCTGGATCTGCTTTTGAAAATTCTGGAGTATATACTGTAAAGCCTTTTGCATAGGCCCGTTATCCTTCAACCAGAATGTTTCCAGAAAAGTGGGACTTGATAAAGGATTCAACTCACTGGCTGATGCTAATAGCCTGAAAATAGATAAAAGTGAATATAGCTGTTCTGTATCATTCATTTTCAACATCCTGTTCATCAGGGAGATAATCTGTTTCTTACAGTTTCCGTATACCTCAAAACCACAGGATGATTTCAATAAAAATTTTTTAAGAGGTTTATTTTCACGAACTTCAAAAAAATTATCACCAAGAAAATTATAACTGAACTGAATAACAATGCCTTCTCCTAAAAACTCATCCTTCCCATTAAAATACTCTTTATCACAACGCCATTCATGGGGTGTATCCGAACCGATAAAAACAAGGTCGTTCTCCTCAAAACGATCTATATGGTCGCCAACCATCCTTTTTCCTTTTCCTTTTTTTATAAGCACAAACTCATATTCAGGATGTCTGTGCCATGGAGAAAAAGGCTTTTTCTCATGATAAACTATAAAAGATTTATCAGGTTCTTTAAATAACCTGATTTCTGATACTTTCATTCGAATATAATTTAATTAAACATTTAAAATTCAATTATTTATACAAAGGGGTGTTACCCCTTAAACCCCACCTACTTTTTTTCTGTAGCCAAAAAAAGCAGGCAAAAAAAAGCCACCGCTGAAGAAAAAATAGCTAAAAATGATAC
>JAAYJR010000279.1 GCA_012522835.1 Bacteroidales bacterium | reverse complement strand
TTATTGGTTATCCGCGGGGGACTCCCTTTTTAAGTAACTCTGTCAGATCTGACAAATACTTCTGATATATCTTTCGGGGAGTGACATTATATTTCCTGCACAAAGAGGCAGCCATTCCCACAACTTCGCCCATCATTCCGGTAGTACGCTGAACCCTCACTGTACCAAGGGCAACATGTGTCACGCTTATATTACGGCCAGCCATAAACAGATTATCAATATTCCTTGAATACAAACATCTGTATGGAACAGCATATGGTTTTATCTCAGTCATTTCTGTTCCGGAAAGAAAAGGTTCTTCATTAAAACCTTCAGGCCTCAAAGGAAAATGAAGGTCTATTGTCCATGTGGTAGTAAATGACGCATCCGGGTATTTAACGCTGTCAAGAATATCCTGTTCTTTAAGAATTACATCCCCCAAAAGTCTTCGCGACTCTCGCTTACCTCCTATGTATGCAAGCCATGATAACTTATAATTTTGATATTTTTCCCTCTCTTTACTTCTGTTTTTCAGAAATGACCAGTTGCCATAAACAGCCCGTAATCCATAGTCCCTTATATATTCAATATCTTTTACCTGATCTTTGTGAAAACCTGTTTCCCAGTCCCAGTCCCCCCGGGTAAGATACTGACAAGTCTTTTCGTTAAACTGAACTGCCCACGGACAATCCGGAAACATTACAGGCTCATCTGTTTTTTCGGCATACCACTGCATTGATGTACCCATTACTAAATCATCGGCCTGTTCAGGGGCTTTTGATTCTCCGGTTTCTGAAAAACTCTCCCTTCCGGTACTATAATCTGCGCCTGCCAGATAACCAATATTTCCGTCACCTGTGCAGTCAGCAAATAACCGGCTGAAAAATTTATATTCAGCACCATCAATAATGTTTATGGCGGTTACATATTTAATTTTATTTCCCGACATTGATACTTCAGTCACATGAGTATTCAGAAACAGTGTAATATTCTTTTCAGCCTTAATCGCATTAAGTTTTTTCTCATCTTCATAATTACCCGGAGGCCCGGCATTATGGATCTTTTTTTCAGGATTATTTTTAATAATTTCCAGGATCCGTCTGCTTCTGTCAGAGTCAGGATCCTGTTCAGCCTCCCAAAGGGTCCAGTGCCCCACAGGTCCGATCTCATCCACCAGCAAACCCAAATTTGGATAAGGATCCTGAAAAATAAGGCCTGAAAGGCCAACCCTCACCTCTGAACTGTTATTCCCTCCGGGAACAGGCCTGTCGTGAATCAGGGCGACTTTACATCCCAGCCTTGCTGCACTGATGGCCGCAGTTATTCCGGCTATCCCTCCCCCGGATACCACCAGATCAAACTCACCGGCATCCGCCGGTTCAACAGTTACTCCTGAGGCTGAACGGCGAAACTGTTTCAGTGCTTCTACTTCAGAGGGAGGTATAAATTCAGTATCTGTTGTCAAAACAATTGCATCGCACCTGCCGTCAAAGCCTGTCAAATCATGAAGGGCAATTTTATTCTTTCCTTTATCCAAAAAGAGTGTTCCACCATATTGCCAATGCCATTCCGGCTTTTCTGTACCAAAAATTGTCTTTAGAGGGATACTATTGAATAGCACCTGAAACTTCCCGGGAGGTTCGGCATCTGTCCATGGAGCTGTCCAGTTACGGGTACGTACCCATACATTGTACTGACCCGGATCGGTTATCTCAATTTTTGTTTCAGCATTCTCTACAGGAACACCCAATCCGTGGGCCAGAAGATAAGGGGAACCCATACTGTCCATACTTTGCTGGTCTGTTACCCATCCTCCAGGATCGTCAAAGCTCTCGGCTTCAATCAGAATAGTATTATTTCTTTTTATACTCATAGGGAATTCGGGTAATTAAAAAAGTCTGAATATATAAATAAAACAGTTTATGAGTCCTGTTTTAAAAGAAACTTCTGTGCCCGTTTACCAGTATAGACCTCGCCGGTATAAATATTGCCATCTGAATCAACAGCTATACTGTGTACCCAAATAAATTCCCCGGCATAACGGCCGATACGGCCGAATTTTCCAATGGTTTTTAAATTCTCACGCTCCAGCATCCAGACACATTGATTGGTGCCGTCAGCAACATAAATGAATTTCTGTCCGGGATCATGAGAGAAGTCTATATCCCATGTTGAGCCAAGTCCGGATGTATTTTTTGCAATAAATTCTTCAAAAATAAACTTTCCATCCTTTTGGAAAACCTGGATCCGGTTATGGCTCCTGTCACACAAATATACTAATCCATCATTTGAAATTATAACAGCATGTGGTACATCAAATTGCAAAAAAAACATAGGTGAATTTAAAAATTTTCATGGTAATGACTCAATAAAAGGTTTCATACTATTCTTAAAGATATCATCGAGATAAGATGACAATCCGATATACCGTCTGAATCCGCTTCTCAGCTCATGTATCAGAAATTCTTTAATTTCCTCATGAACATTCATTTTGGGTGGTGCAATTACCAGTTCATCCACTGATGTGCAATAGCCTGATGTTATTTTTTTTGTTCGCCCCTGAGGTTCAGGCTGCACCCTCATAAATCCATTGAATCCGCCGATCCCAAGACTATAATTAAATCCAACTCCACGGGCATCTTCTGCAATTAACACACTGGGAATACGTCGGCTGAAAAAATTAAGGTGTGCATGACACTCATATCCCACATGTAAATCACATGTCTGGTAAAATTCCAGATTTTCAATATTACCAGCCATCTGTATCACTTTAAATCCCAGTTCTGCTGCATATTCACGAATCACCCTGTTTTTCTCTGTGACCTCAGGAGTCAAGGCTGCACTTCTTTCACTTTTGGAGGTTATATTCTCCTTTGAAGCAGCGTCTAACAGATGAAAAGCGCATATTCTTTCTGCATCAGGAAATAGTCCGGCAAGCATATCCAATATCAGTTTTGCCTGTGCAAGATAAAAAGGACTGAGTGGCGGACTGAATACTACTCTTTTAACATTCTGAGGCCTGTACATCGGCTTACCAATTGCAGAAAGCAGAAACCAGGCAGGATCACCAGTCATTATCGTATTAGTAATTCCATGCTTTGAAAGAATGTCACAGGTGTAAAACTCTCTGCAGGAGAGTTGTTCAACCTGACCGGCAATGAATGACAAAAAAGTTCGGGTGGGTGCTGAATAATTTACTGCACGTCGTGATGCCTCATCTCCCGGATAAACATTCCAGTTAGCACCAACAGGTATCATCGGCACTTTTATTTGAGAGAGATCGTTAACAAGCTGATATACTCCCGGATACATCGGAGTATCTCGAATCGGGAATGCAGGCATCAGTACGGCACGGGTTGAATTGATCTTTTCCAGCCACGGTTCAAGCGGTTCTTCCCTGAAAATTGTCAGAAATTCTACTTTACCCTTAACATATGTTATCAACTCTTTTGTTCTCTGTTCAATCAACTTGTCGCCTACATTCTGACTTCCATATGGTGGACAGGTTGTTAACACTGTATAGCTGTCTGATGATTTATTTGAAGATTTCCTGTATTCCCGGTTCTTTGGAAATAAAAAGGGTTTCACAGAGGAAAGCACAGGACTTCCTAAAGCCAATCCGCCATACCCAATTAAACTTTTCTGAATAAAATCCCTTCTGTTTATCATCTTAATATCTTCTTCATTTTTCAACACATCGAAACAGACCTTAAATTATTGATACGATCAACATCATTATGCAGAAAATGCATCATTAGGTTTATTCCACTTTATGCGGGCAACAAAGACACTTCCGTCACTTCCGTACTTCTCTATCCCTCTTGGCTGCATCCATTCTGAAACAGTCACCCAGGTTTCATCTGCACTGATATCTGTAACTCCAAAGTTACCCAGCCTTGCTCCTCTCTCAGGTACAAGGATCCTCTCTGTATCACGGATCACACACAACTTGTCAGGGTCAACCTGTGCCATGAAGAGAGGCGCTCTGTGCCGGAAAACATGATCGTTGTCAGCTCCGCGACGTGTATAAACTAAAAACAAAGCATCGCTATGAGTAACCCAGTGTTGTTGAGTGTTATAGTTGCCCAGATCTTCCCCGTCATCAAAGGTCCATGCCTTAGGTTCATCAAAATGTAACCCGTCACTGCCTTTGGTTACATGCCCCTGCTTGTCATTTCGAAGAGTCAGGTAATATTTTCCCTTAAAAAAGGTTAGTGAAGGTTCTCCGTAACCTCTTGGAACATCCAGCTTTAATTCATCACCATGCTCAATGTAACTTAATCTCTTACCATCAAAAACACAACGTACAATAGTAACAGAACTGACATTTATAGCCCCGGGCGGAACAAAATATACCGGCAGCAGGATAGTACCGTCAGGCTTGTCAAAACGTTGCGCAGACCCGGCACCGCAGTTTTGAAATTTTTCGGGGTCAGGCATCTCCATTTTCTGCCAGTCCGACCATTGACTGGCTTCAGGATTATAAACTGAAAAAGAGGTGTGGCGGGGACGGGGACTTTTAACTTTCCAATCAGGTGTATATACAACTGTATGGCCGGTTCCAAGTAATAATTTCGTCTGTTTATGCCACTTTGGCCAATAATCACTTAATGCTACCGGACGTCGTTCACCGTCAATTATTTCAAAACGGGGAGACAGACTATTAAGTTCCTGTGCAGTAGTCCATTTTCTGCCCAGGTCATCCGTTTGCAATCCATAAGCAGCCTTAAAAACATCGCTGCCTGACAGATCGAGCGTTGTCATTGTCATCACAACACGAGGCAGTCCGTTTTTACCCGCTCCGGGAACTATTCCGGTTCTCGGATGGACAAAACAGTTATCTCCGTCAAAATAGCGTGTCGGACTGTCGAGTGAAAGATCATATTGTAATTTATCATTCCAAAAATTCAGTCCATTCCCAACTGCAGGCA
>JAAYJR010000555.1 GCA_012522835.1 Bacteroidales bacterium | reverse complement strand
CACCTTTTCCCCTTCCTCATCAGTAAAACATGGAAGCACATCGACCAGGTAAAGTCTCTCATCAACGATGTCCCAATCTGAGAGGTAGCCTTCCCAACATGAGGTGCAGTAACCTTCTATACTTATTTTCTTCATTTCAAAATAAATGGAAAGCGGGTTTGATAACAATGTATACTCTCTGCCATCTATGTGAATAATGTTCGTAAAATGATGAATCATAACATAGAAAATTTGCATTCACTCATGAAATCCAACCTGGACAATCCGATATCCCCCTTCTTCTTCACACGAAACAGACAGCAGGATCACTGCAATTGACAACAATACTTTTTTCATGATCACTTATATTTTGTGCGTTCATATACCTAAGAGATGCCAAAATTAATTAATACTTTTGACAATCTATGTCACAACTGAATAAATATCAACATACTTAAGCTCAATTGAATCCCTGCAACATTTATCACTGACTGGTTATCCAAGTCTGGTTCAATTGTGATATGTATCGCTGGGCACCGCACGTGACATATTCCTGTTCATGTTCAACTGCTACGGTTTTAATTTCGGGGTGTATTTGGTTTGTATAAAGCTTATATACCCTTATTACAGCCTTATTATAGCCTTATATCCACTTCATATTTTATTGAGGTGGGTATGAATTGAGATAAGCGAACAGTAAAGCTGTATACGCCCTGGCCCCGTGAAGGAGAGGCGCAAAACGCTTCACTATTCTGATGGTATAAATGATTTATCATCTGGAACTGTACCAGTACCCCAATGACATGAAATAAATTTGCATAACCCGGAACTGTTCTGCAAATAGAGAGATAATCAAAACAGAGAGGAACGTAACTAAAATTAGATTAGCAATCGTCGTTTGTGTTTTATTAACTTAATATCTGTAACATTTCATATTTTTATTCCCTCTAATAAAGAAATAAATATTAAATAAAACAAAATTAGATTCACAATGAAAAAAACATTATTCCTTTTAGCCGTAGTATTATCTTTTAATTTATCCGGTTATGGCCAGGAGCAATTTCCATTTCATGCAGCAGACAAAACTTCTTCCATTTTAGCCTATTGGTATAACTGCAAACCTGATTCAGTGAGAATAGCCTCATTTAATGAAACTGCGTATTTCAATTCATCACTTCAGATATATGGGCCTGTTTTATCCGATTCATTAAGGGTCAGTGTTGAGGTATTTCTTTCTGATAGTTCCCTGGTTTATTCAAATAATTTCACAGTTAAAAAGGGCTCATCAGATAAGAGATATCAGATCGATGAGAAAAATAACTATTTCAGGATTATGTCGATTGTTGACCCTTTGAGCTCAAACCCTGATAATATTAAGGTAACTATCAGTTCCCCGGAGACACACATGGAAAAATGGATCACCTGTAAGTATCATAAAATATATGGGCATATGACAGATTTTAATGGAAAACCATTACGGTCATTTATTTTAGTTAAGCCCGATGCGTTTGAGGAAGCAAGCTCGGTGTGGAGTGATAACGAGGGCTATTATGAAATAACGCTACCGGAAAGAACATATAATTGCTTTTATGTTAATGACGGTAATTATAAATCAACCACACTGGAAGCCTGGGCCTGGCATATGATCGTTGACAATGATCAGGAACTTGATTTTAAGATTGGAACCGGGGAAGTGTACAACTTAAACGTATGGCCAAACAATGGGGGATTTGAATCATTGCTCCTCTCCTTTCGTCCGATGGTGTTAGGTGACAGAAGCAATATAAACAGCAAACTAACCATAAATGATAAAGAGTTTAACTTAATCAATATTGCCCCTGAGTTGGATATTAAAGACATGAAAATCACAATAAACGGGAAACAGGCAGAAATTTTTTCGATGCAAAAATATTTTGAAACAGGTAATAACATGGCACTGCCGGCATATCTGATACAGGTAAGCCGGTTAGCTTCTACATTTGGAAAACAAACTATCCGTGTTGAATATGACAAATCCATTGAACTGAATGGGCGGAAAATTATCCAAAATAGCATGGGCTACTTCCAGTTTAATGCCAATTACTCAGGGTTATCTTTTTTCAACTAGAAAAGGATTTTCGTTTTTTTCTCACCAACTCCACCATTTTTCTGTACAACAAGTTTTCGTCTATAGGTTTGGAAATATAGTCGTCCATGCCAATTTCTTTGCATAGGGAAACATCTGCTGTGGTTACATCTGCTGTTAAAGCGATGATTGGAATTTCAGATTTCATGGTTTTACGGATGTATTCTGTTGCCTCAAACCCATTCATTTCAGGCATGTGCAGATCCATCAGAATAATATCATACAAATGGTTGCTGAGCGAAGCCGAAGCAAGTTTTTCTATGGCCATTATTCCATTGCCCACTATATCATGTTCAAATCCAAATTCACTTAAAATAATTTTGATTAATAATTGATTTAAGGCAACATCTTCGGCTACCAATACCCGCAGGTTTTTAATTTCTGAATCAAATTTGAGTATTTCTGTTTCTTCTGCTGATTTCGCAGTTGTTTTTCCAAACGACAGGATAAAACTAAATGTTGAGCCTTCACCCAGCTTACTCTTTAAGTGAATACTTCCTCCCTGCGCTTCGACTAATTGTTTGACAATACTAAGCCCCAATCCTGTTCCTCCGTAGGAACTGGCTGTGCCAATCTCAGCCTGTTCGAAAACATTAAAAATCAACTCTTTTTTGTCATCAGGAATGCCGATTCCTGTATCGGTTACCGAGAATTCAAGCGTTACATTTTCATCGTCTTCATTTAATAATTTTGTGCGAACAGTAATTTTCCCCTTGTCTGTAAATTTTATGGCATTGCTCATAAGATTTAAAATAATCTGATTTAATCTTAATGAATCGCCGACTACAACTGATGGTATTTTGCTGTCGTATTCCTTTATAAGTTCCAGATTCTTTTCCATAATTTTCAGGTCGAAAGAATAGAGTGTCGATTTTAATGTTTGACGTATTTCGAAGGGTTGCTTTTCGAATGTCATTCTACCTGCATCTACTTTCGACAAATCAAGTATGTCGTTAATGAGCTGGTGAAGTGCCGTACCACTTG
>JAAYJR010000359.1 GCA_012522835.1 Bacteroidales bacterium | reverse complement strand
AAAGATAAATACCTTTATCTTAACAATTTTAAATCCGGCCGCTGGCCCGCCGGCAATCCCGAAACCGGATACCTTAACTGTGACGGGAGCCCGACAAAAACATATATTTTAGATACCCGCAGAAAAAAAGGAATCACTGAATACTGGCAGCTTAATTTTGGCAAAAGACCTGCTGAAGAGTTATATGATATTGAACTGGATCCTTTCTGCCTTAACAACCTGGCAGATAATGAAAAATATCAAAATATAAAAACAAATCTTGCCGGCGGGCTGAAGCAAAAACTTACCCTCCAGGGAGATCCCCGTATCCTTGGTAACGGAGACATATTTGATAATTATATATATAGGGGGGCTGTCCGGAATTATTACAACAGGTTCATGAGCGGAGAAAAAATAGCTGCCGGATGGGTTAGCGAGACAGATTATGAAACTGATAACCTTAATTAACTTATTATGAAATATATTTTACTCTTATTACTGCACTTTACCAGCCAGCAAATTTTTGCAGGGCCACAACCGGAAATAACATCAGTTAACCCAGTCCGGGCAGATGGCTTTACTGCCGTAACTCCAAACGATTTCAAAAAAGGAACAGACAGTGACAGAATTGAAAAAGCTATACAAGACGCTGTACAAAAAGGTATAAATTCAATAGTGATCCCGCGATTTGACGAAGTAAACGAAAAAGCGACCTGGCTAATCGACAGGGCTATTGTGCTGCCATCCGATTTTACCTTGTTCCTGACCGATTGTTTTATCCGGCTTGCTCCGGGCACGCGTGACAATATAATAACAAATTCAGGTGCACGCTCAAATCCGCTGTCAGAAAACAGAAATATCAGAATTATAGGCAGAGGTAATGTTGTCCTGAGCGGCGGACTTGAATCTCATTATGAAAATCCGGGGGATAAAAATGGTTATACCACAATCGGGATATTACTTTATAACACCAAATATTTCACTATTGAGGGGATCAGGATGGAAGAGACACAGTGTTGGGCGATTTCCATGGAAAATGGCTGTGCTTTTGGACGGTTGTCAAACATTGATTTCTCTAATACATGGCAATATCCAAATCAGGATGGAATAGATATACGAAAAGGCTGCCATGATATAATGATTGAAAATATTACGGGCACCACAGGTGATGATCTGATTGCAATGACAGGCATGAGAGATATAAACCTGGACTGGAAGGAAGAGACACGGCAGGTAAGGGAAGGGAGACAAAAACCATCAATGCAGGTTGGCGGCAGAGGCTGGAGGGAAGAGGATGATATATATAATATCACGATAAACAACGTTAAAGGCACAACCGTTGGCAGGCAATGCTGTTCACTTATACGTTTGCTGAACCATGATGGCGTTAAAATTTACAACATCTTTATCAATAATATCATGGACACGGCAAAAGATGGTGAAGGAGCAACAGATCAGGCAATTAACATAGGAGATGACCATCCATACTGGAAGTCAGCGAGGAATCAGCTTGGTGAAACTTCAAGAATTTTCATAGACAATGTAATATCGACAGCACCCACAGTGGTGAGGATCAGAGGCACGCTAAAAGATTCAAGGCTTACAAAAATTGTCGGTTACGGGAAAAACGTAAACCCCCGTAAATACAGCTCTAACGGTTTAATTCAGTATGGCAGTGAAGCTGAACTGGAAAATGTAAAGATTGATGCATACCAGTATTAGAAAAGCTTTATGTAATCATAGCCCTGCCGTACCGGGAGAAAAATTTTTGAATTTCCCTGATAAAGTATAAAGCTGAACTTAGTACAGTTCAAATTATAAATAACCGGAACGATTTACTAATTTTGCGATGTTCAAAAATTGAAGCATGAAGGTTATTGATATAATAAAAAATTCAGATAAAACAGTATTTTCATTCGAATTGCTCCCTCCCCTGAAGGGTAATGATCCCGGTAAGATCTACAGAACTATTGAAAATCTTATCGACTATGACCCCAAATATATAAATATTACTACACACCGTGACGAAGTTGAATTTCAGGAGATGTCCGACGGTTCTGTGGTCAAAAGGATAAAGAGAAAACGTCCCGGCACAGTTGCGATCGCTGCGTCAATACAGCACCGGTACGGAATACCTGTTGTGCCTCATATCCTGTGTGGGGGATTTACCAAAAGTGAAACAGAATATGTACTCATTGATCTTAATTTTCTTGAAATAGAAAATGTCCTGGCACTACGTGGTGACGGTATAAAGAACCAGCATATGTTTATACCTGAAAAGGATGGCCATTCCAATGCCAACGAACTGGTTGAACAAATAGTAAACCTCGGGAAAGGCATATACCTGGAAAAAGACCTGAAGAACAATACACCGCTTGATTTCTGTATCGGAGTAGCAGGATATCCGGAAAAGCATTTTGAAGCGCCTAACATGGAACAGGACCTGAAATATTTAAAACAGAAGGTAGACGCAGGTGCTGACTACATAGTTACACAAATGTTTTTTGACAACAGGGTTTATTATGATTTCGTTGAAAAGTGCCGTTCTGCAGGGATTACAGTACCGATCATTCCGGGTATCAAACCTATAAACATGAGAAATCAATTGACAATCCTGCCGAAGTTATTCAACATCGACCTGCCTCCCGAACTGGCAGTTGAGCTTGCGAAATGTCAGACTAATGAAGAAGCAAAAAGAGTTGGTACTGAATGGGCTATATATCAATCGAAGGATCTGGCTGAACACAATGCCCCGTCACTTCACATATATACATATGGTATTTCTGACAATGTCCGTGAGATAATAAAATCCGTATTCTGAAGCAATCAGTTACCCATCTTTATCTGGCTGTTTATTTTGTCATTTTCAGCCTGGTTCTTTAACTTCAGCGAATAGATCATAGCCTCTACCTGCCTCAGGTAATTTCGTTTATCCTTGCTTGGTGCATAAACATAACCGAAAGCCACAATAACTCTTTGATTTGAGGCATCGAGCTCCGCTAGGGATATATAAGGGCCACCCATATAATCATTTACCAGCCTCCATAATCCCCTCATCTCAGAAGCGTAATTCCCATTATGCTCCCTGATGTTGAATGTCTGGTCAATTCTTTTTTCAGTAACCATATAAGATCCTTCCGCCGGCCCTGGGATATTTTCTTTTAACACACTGTCACGAACGTGAACTAAATAATTTACAGTAAAGGTACTGTCAGAGACATATGGAAATGTATAAATAATTATTCCCTGGGAAATATCCGGCGTTTCATATCTGAGCCATATAAAATCTTTTTTCTGGCTTGCTATCTGAAAGCCGGGAGGCACATTCATTGTGAAGTTAAAATCCCTGTCAAGAACATTATAGACAGCCTTTTCATAATATTTGTCGTAGTTCATTTTTAATCTGTCTTTTTCAGCCTGCAGGAAAAATCCCATTATCTTATCCTTCCCTTCATTGAAAAGTTTCTTAAATTCTTCCGCATTTCTGGCCTGAATAATAACAACAGACTGAGGGCTGGCCCAAACATCCTTATTCATAATTACTCCTGTTGAATCATTAACTGTAGAAATTTTAACCTGAAGAATATTACGTGTCGTTTTAAAAATACTTTTAAAAGCTTCGGGAGGTACATTAATAAGATCAAATAATGGTTCATCCTGTGGAAGTGCCACATGCTCCTGTGCAAGGTTATCACGTATCTGCTCTCCAGGTTCTCCCTCCCAGTAGGTATCAGTAACTACCACAACAAGCTCACCTGCCTTGCCTGTAATATTTCTACCTATACCAGAACCTCCGTCTTTACAGCCGGTTATGATAATTAAACACAAAAAGGTAATAAAACGAAAAATCATTTTTAAGCCCATAGTTACCAATTTTTATTACATTTCAAAAGCCGCAAAAATCCTACCATTTTTGTGCCCGTTACTGATAAAAAATCCCGTTGCTGGTGCTTGCAGTAACGGGATAAGAGTCTTCTACCGGTATTATCTATTTGTCAATTTTTCCCGGTTCGGATTTTTTGTCATCCACATCGTCGTCATCTTCCTCCTTTGTGGCTTTTTTAAATTCTTTCATACCCTTCCCCAGGCCTTTCATCAATTCAGGAATCTTTCTTCCCCCAAAAAGGAGAAGTACTATAATTAGTATTATTATTATTTCCTGTGGCCCGATAAATCCCGTAATTACAAATACATTCATGATTCAAAGTTAAAATGGTTCGTTACAAAAATAGAATTTTTTTACTTAAAATGTTCCATTAATCATTTTTATTATATCATTGGCATTTGCAAAAAGGACTAATGCCAGTAAAATGACCATTCCGGCTATTTGTGCGTATTCAAGAAATTTGTCACCCGGCTTTCTCCCAGTTACCATTTCAAAAAATAAAAACATAACATGGCCGCCATCAAGTGCAGGTATAGGAAGCAGGTTCATAATTGCCAGGATAATTGAGATAAAGGCAGTCATGTTCCAAAAAGAGAACCAGTCCCATGTACCCGGAAAAATATTCCCGATTGCGGCAAACCCTCCAAGTGATTCATAGGCTTTTGTGTCAGGCCTGAAAAAGAGTTTAAACTGTTTCAGATAATCTTTTATAGTTTGCAGTCCCCTTTTAATACCCGCCGGAACAGACTCGAAGAAACCATAATTGATGGTCTTAAGTTCGAAATACTTATCAGCATAATGTTTGTTCTTAACACCTATCATTCCACCTTCAGCAACTTTCACCGGCAGATCGAGCATTTCCCCGTTCCTGTTGACAGTAAGAACTACCTGTTTACCGGCATTATCCCTGGCAGCATTTGTCCATTCATCGTAATATGCATACTGCACTCCGTTCATACCTGTTATTTCATCGCCAACCTGCAATCCTGCTTTCTGTGCCGGCGAATCATCAGTGAAGCCGTCAACTCCCAGCCGGAATGGCACCCTGGGCCACAAAACAGATTTATTTTTCAACATTAATGCGAGGTCATCGTCTGTAATATCAACATTCACCTTCTCTCCGTTGCGATCAACCTGAACAGTTTTTGCATTATCCAGGACAATAGAAGGGATAATCTTCATAAAATTCTCAATGTGCCGGTTGTCGACCGTTAATATTTTATCTCCTGTTTTAAACCCAATTTGCTCCCCTACCTCATTAACCACTATTCCGTATTTCACATTTTCGGTTGGAAGATACTCCTCTCCCCATGCATACAGAACACCAATATAGATAATCATCGCAAATAAAAAATTCATCAATACTCCCCCGATCATTATAAACAGCCTTTGCCAGGCTGGTTTGGAACGGAACTCCCATGGTTTGGGAGGCAATTTCATTGCTTCCTTATCCATAGATTCGTCAATCATACCTGAAATTTTGACATACCCCCCCAGGGGCAACCAGCCTACTCCATATTCTGTGTCCCCTTTCCGGAACTTAAAAAGAGAAAACCAGGGATCAAAAAAGAGATAAAATTTTTCCACTCTGGTTTTAAAGACCCGGGCAAAAATAAAATGTCCAAATTCATGTAATACAACTAATATTGAGAGACTTAAAATTAGCTGTGCTGCTTTTATCAATACTGTTT
>JAAYJR010000388.1 GCA_012522835.1 Bacteroidales bacterium | reverse complement strand
CTGCCCCTAAGCTTCAACCCATTGAAACCCGCCTGGTGATGTTGCAGACGGGAATGAGGGCTCCTATGGGCATCAAAGTTTACGGCCCAGATCTTACAACGATTGAGGAATTTGGCTTAAGGCTGGAGAGTATTCTTAAAGAAGTACCGTCAGTAAAAGCAGAAGCAGCCTTTGCCGACCGTATTGTGGGTAAACCTTACATTCATCTTAATATCAGGCGTGATGAGATATCACGCTTTGGGTTGAACATTGAGGATGTGCAGCAAACGATTGAAACGGCTATCGGGGGCATGAAAATAACTTCCACAATTGAAGGGAGGGAGCGTTTTCCGGTAAGAGTGCGTTACCCGAGAGAATTACGTGACGATCCCGAATTTTTGGGTAATATTTTGGTTCCAACTCCTGTTGGGGCACAAATACCCTTAAAACAGATAGTTGATATTGAATTTGTACGCGGGCCGCAGGCCATAAAAAGCGAAAATACATTTTTAACCGGTTATGTGCTTTTTGATAAACGCGAGGGTTATGCAGAGACAGATGTTGTTAATGATGCCCGGGAAATGATCCAAAATAAAATTGATGCTGGTGAATTAATTGTTCCGGCAGGTGTGAGTTATAAGTTTTCAGGCAGTTATGAGAATCAGATACGTGCAGAAAAACGGTTAAGCATTATTGTTCCGCTGGTACTGGTAATCATATTTCTTATACTCTATTTTCAATTCAGGTCAGTAACTACTTCCCTGATGATTTTTACCGGTGTCGCTATGGCTTTCAGTGGCGGATTTATTATGCTCTGGCTTTACGGACAAAGCTGGTTTGCCGATTTTGCTGTTTTCGGGACAAACATGCGCGACCTTTTTCAGATGCATACCGTTAACCTTAGTGTAGCTGTGTGGGTCGGGTTCATTGCCCTCTTCGGACTTGCAACTGATGATGGTGTGCTTATGGGTACTTATCTCGACCAGAGTTTTAAGAGTAACCCTACAAAAACAATTAAGGAAATAAGGGCTGCCGTTGTGGAAGCGGGGGAGAGAAGGATAAGGCCTGCTGTAATGACCACCACCACTACTATTATCGCCCTGTTGCCGGTGTTGACATCAACCGGCCGGGGAGCTGATATCATGGTACCTATGGCAATACCTGCCTTCGGGGGTATGATCATAGCTGCAATTACTTACTATGTTGTTCCAACACTCTATTGCATGCGTGAAGAGCATAAACTTAAAAAAATACAATCATGAAGAGATATTTGGCAATAATAATATTAATCCTGGCAGCTGGTGTAGTTAGCTTTGCCCAGTCACCGGAAGATTATTTTCAAACAGCTGCTGAGAACAATCCCGGATTACTTGCAAAATACAAGGAATATGAGGCAGCTCTGCAGAAAATTCCGCAGGTGAGCTCCTTGTCAGACCCTGCATTTTCATTCGGTTATTTTATATCTCCGGCAGAAACAAGGTCAGGCCCCCAACGGGCAAAATTCTCTCTCGTGCAGATGTTCCCCTGGTTCGGTACCCTGAAGTCACAGGGGGATGTTGCAGCACTCAGGGCAGAAGCAAAATTTCAAAACTTTCTTGATGCCCGGAATAAACTGTGGTTTCAGGTAGCCTCTGTCTATTAT
>JAAYJR010000093.1 GCA_012522835.1 Bacteroidales bacterium | reverse complement strand
GCTTTACACCCGTCAGAAAACAGGGATGAATCAAAATTGATGGTTTTAGACAGGGCAAGCAGGACTATAGAGCACAAAACATTTAACGAAATAATAGAATATTTTGACAATCAGGATGTATTCGTATTTAATGATACTAAAGTTTTTCCTGCCCGGCTATATGGTAATAAGGAAAAGACAGGAGCAGAAATTGAAGTATTCCTTTTAAGAGAGTTGAACAGGGAACAAAGGCTCTGGGATGTATTAGTTGACCCGGCCAGAAAAATTCGTATTGGCAACAAATTATATTTTGGTGAGGATGACCTGTTAGTAGCGGAGGTGATAGACAATACTACATCCCGTGGCAGGACACTTCGTTTTCTGTTTGACGGTCCCTACGATGAATTCAAAAAGACCCTATACAACCTGGGCGAGACACCTCTCCCAAAATTCATTAACAGGGCGGTAATACCTGAAGATAAATACCGCTATCAGACAATTTTTGCTAAACACGAAGGAGCTGTTGCCGCTCCAACGGCAGGACTTCATTTTAGTCGTGAATTACTTAAGAGACTCGAAATTAAAGGCGCTGAATTTGCCTTTGTAACCCTTCACGTAGGGTTGGGCAACTTCAGGAGTGTTGACGTTGAAGACCTCACAAAGCACAAAATGGATTCTGAGCAGATATGGATAAAAGATGAAACCTGCGAAAAGGTAAACAATGCCAAAATGCATAAAAAGAATGTATGCGCAGTGGGAACTACAGTTATGCGCACTCTTGAAAGCTCGGTTTCAACGCAGGGATTTCTGAAACCTTTTGAGGGCTGGACCAATAAATTTATATTCCCTCCATACGAATTTAGTGTCGCTAACCGCATGGTGACAAATTTCCATCTGCCGTATTCAACTCTTTTAATGATGGTTGCAGCATTTGGAGGCTTTGATTTTGTTATGGAGGCATATCAGGTTGCCATCAAAAAAAATTATCGTTTCGGAACATACGGAGATGCTATGCTGATTATTTAAAATATTAAGCAGGGCGCAACCATTTCCTGCTAAACTGCAAAATTTAGTAATCTGCTTATAATCAGTCAAGTTTTTTAAATGTCAAAAATCAATACAAATATTTGTCCGGTCTGCGGGGGTAAGCGGTTCAGATCGTTTTTAACCTGCAAAGATCATTATGTTTCAGGTGAGCAGTTTGAGATATCAGAATGTGAAGGTTGCGGACTGAAAATTACAAACAATATTGAACCTGAAGAGAATGCGGACAGATACTACCAGTCAGAAAATTATATTTCCCATTCAAATACGTCAAAAGGTTTTATAAACCTCATATACCACCAGATTCGCAGGTACATGCTTGGCAGAAAAAGGCGGTTGATTGAGAGATTATCCAAAAGAAAATCAGGTTCTCTTTTAGATATAGGAACAGGGACAGGTTTCTTTCTCAACGAAATGGCGAATCACGGATGGAAGGTAACCGGTACAGAGAAAAGCGAAAGTGCAAGAGAGTTTGCCCGGGAGAAATTCAACATTTATATAAACACACCATCAGACATTAATAGCTTTAACGGTAAGCAATTTAATATAATCACTTTATGGCATGTACTGGAACATATTTACAACTTAAATGAATATATGGAACAACTGGTACGGTTAATGAAAGATGACGGATTCCTGATAATAGCTGTTCCAAACAGTACCTCTTTCGATGCCCGGTTTTACAAAAAGTTCTGGGCTGCCTATGATGTACCACGACATATCTGGCATTTCAGTCCTGAACAGGTAAAGCTCCTTGGAGAAAAACACGGACTAAAACTGAATGGGATAAAAAAGATGCCTTTTGACGCTTTTTATATTTCAATCTTAAGTGAAAGATACAGGGGAACCAAAATGCCATTTATAAGAGGAGTTGTTACAGGGAAAACAGCCTGGTTTCTAAGTCTTTTTGATCATCGCAAAAGCAGTTCGCTCATTTTTATATTCAAAAAACCATAACCTTTCAACGCAACCCTTTCCGCACAATCTGCATCAAATTCTTAACAGGCCGGGAAACACTTAAAAGCAAACCTGTATCACATTTCCCGATAATTTACGTTTATCCTGAAAGAGTAATTTTATAACAACATTAATTTTAAAAAACAGAACCATGAAAAGGAGAAAAACAATTTTGAGAATTTTATCAGCTTTAATTTTAGCACCATCCATCCTGATATCGTGTATTGATGATCCCGAACCACCCGTTCTTGATGCTTTACCGGATGTCTTTTTCCAAAAAGTTTATGAAGGAGGAGAAGAGAAATATGCAATTGCTTTCTGGATTTTTGGTAACAAAGAGCTGGAATCGGTTACTATTGACGGGCCGGAAGGAGGAACCTGGGATCTTGAAAGCGACAATATGAATCCGCAAATCTTCAGTTTGTTCCCGGCAGAAGAAGATTATCTGCCCGAAATACCGGCAGCCGGGGTTTATGAATTTACTGTAACAAGCACCCAGGAAGGAGAGCCACCAATGAAAATTGATGATGAACTGGAAGATGAAGAACTGGCAATTGTTACTATTGATTCCATTAAGTTTGAAAGCTCACAGGTCAAAACATACTGGGAAACCGTTACCGGAGCTGACAATTACAGAGTAAGGTTATATAATGATTCCGGAGATATCATATTCCTTAGTAACCAGTTAGCCGATAATAAAACCGATTTTTCATTCAGTATAACTGACGATGGCTGGGTTGATTCGGGCAGCATACCGGTTACAGGTGAAAACTGCCGCCTGGAAGTGCTGGCAATTCTTTACGAATCAGGAGCAAGTGTTGATAAGGATTACAACATTCAGTGCATATCAATTACTTCTGAAGATATAGAATGGGAGTTTTAAAGTAACTTTTACCTGATCCCTTTAACAATTGCAGCGTTTTTTCTATTTTTGTGCCTCTAATTTTATATTAATCTCATGATGAAGATCCCGAGCAAGTATAATGCTGCTGAAGTTGAAGAGAAATGGTACAAATACTGGTCTGACAATAAATATTTTCACTCTGAACCCGACAGGCGTGAACCCTATACAATAGTGATCCCGCCACCAAATGTAACCGGTGTGTTACATATGGGACATATGTTGAATAATACTATACAGGACATCCTGATACGACGTGCCCGTATGACCGGGAAAAACGCCTGTTGGGTTCCGGGTACTGACCACGCCTCAATTGCAACGGAGGCTAAAGTAGTCAGTAAACTCGAAAGCGAGGGTATCAGCAAACAGAGCCTTACCCGTGAAGAATTCCTGGAACATGCATGGGACTGGACTCATAAACATGGTGGAATAATACTTGAACAGTTAAAAAAACTGGGTGCATCGTGCGACTGGGACCGGACAGCCTTTACCATGGATGAAATACGCAGTAAGTCAGTAATAAAAGTATTTGTCGATCTTTATAACAAGGGATATATTTACAGGGGGGTCAGAATGGTTAACTGGGACCCGGCAGCAAAAACCGCACTCTCAGATGAAGAGGTAATTTATAAAGAGGTAAATTCGAAACTTTACTATATAAATTACAAGATTGAAGGAGAGGAGGGATATGTTACTATTGCCACTACCCGCCCTGAAACCATACTGGGAGATACAGCACTATGTGTCAACCCTGCAGATAAACGATTCAGCAGCCTTAAAGGTAAAAAAGTCCTGGTTCATCTCATTAACCGGTCAATACCAATTATTGAGGACGATTATGTAGACATGGAGTTCGGTACCGGTTGCCTGAAGATAACCCCGGCCCATGACATTAATGACTATGAGATAGGGATGCGGCACAATCTGCCTGTAATCGATATATTTAATGACAACGGAACATTAAGTGATAAGGCAGAGCTCTTTATTGGCATGGATCGTTTTGATGTCCGTGAAAAGATAGTCCCGGAACTCAAAATGAATGGTAACCTCAAAAAAACTGAAGAGTATAAAAATAAAGTGGGCTTTTCAGAACGCACTGATGTGGCAATAGAACCCAAACTATCAGTACAATGGTTCCTGAAGATGGAAGATCTGGTAAAGCCGGCACTTGAGAATGTACTGAATGACAATATAAGGTTCTATCCTTCAAAATTCAGGAATATCTACCGGCACTGGATGAGTAATATTAAGGACTGGTGCATAAGCCGACAGTTATGGTGGGGCCATCAAATTCCGGTATATTACCTTGATGATGGTACTTACTTCTGCGCTGAAAATGCAGGCCAGGCACTTGAAGCGGCAAAGAAGGAAACAGGCAAAGACCTTACCCCTGAAGACCTGAAACAGGACGAAGATGTGCTGGATACATGGTTCTCAAGCTGGCTGTGGCCTATCTCAGTTTTCGACGGAATCAGTAATCCTGATAATAAGGACATTCAATACTATTATCCCACAAGCGACCTGGTAACAGCACCTGATATTATCTTCTTCTGGGTTGCCCGGATGATAATTTCAGGATATGAATATAAAAATGAATATCCCTTTAAAAACGTATATTTCACCGGAATGGTCAGGGACAACCTGCGCCGGAAAATGTCAAAGTCACTTGGTAATTCACCGGATCCTCTCAGTCTGATCAATAAATACGGAGCTGATGGTGTCCGTGTCGGCATGTTACTCTGTTCTCCAGCAGGCGGTGATCTGCTCTTTGACGAAAGTCTGCCCCAACAGGGATCCGGCTTTGCAACAAAAATATGGAATGCATTCCGCCTTGTAAAAAACTGGGAAGTATCAGATAAAACTGAACAGCCTGAATATTCAAAACTGGCAATCGAATGGTTTGACAATAAGCTTGACCAGGTTATTGAAATTCTCGACGGACAATTCAATCAATTCCGTATTTCTGAGGCACTTATGACTATATATACCACTGTACGCGACGAATTTTCAGGATGGCTGCTGGAGATTGTAAAACCTCCTTATAAAAGTCCTGTTGACAGTAAAACCTATAATGATGTCACTGAACTGTTCGACAAGCTCTTAAGATTGATTCACCCTTTTATGCCATTTATTACAGAGGAGATTTGGCAATTACTCAAAGAGAGGCATGCAGGTGAGAGCATTATGATTAGTCCGTTGCCAAAAGCCGGGAATTATAAAATGGAATTATTAAATGCTTTTGAAAATGCAAAGGAGACAGTCGCCGGTATCAGAACCGTCAGAAAAAATAGCGGGATACCCAACAGGGAGATGTTGTCAATGAAAGTTCAGACAGGTGATAAAGGATATGAACCCTCCCTGGAAGCTGTTTTAAAAAAACTGGGCAACCTGTCGCGGATCGAAAAGACAGACAAAGAGGAACCCGGAGCAACCTCTTTCAGGGTAAAATCCACCAACTTTTATATATCAGTTAATTCAGCTGTCAATACCGGTGAGGAAAAGAAAAAGTTAGAAGAGGAACTTAAGTACTCTCGCGGATTTTTAAAATCAGTAATGAAAAAACTCAACAATGAAAAATTTGTGGCCAATGCCCCACAGTCGGTTGTTGACAAAGAGAAGACAAAACAGGCAGACGCTGAAGCAAAAATCAGAATACTGGAAGATCGCATTGCATCTATGAAATAAGATATGAGGTTTATCGCTTTTACCGGATTTATTTTGCTCCTGATAACAGGCCTGCAAATCCGGGCGCAAAATGACCCACTGTTAATAGATCCTATTATTGTCAGGCTCAAAGGCAGGATCATCAATGCGGCCGACAGTAGTGGTGTGCCTTATGCAAACATTATAAACAACCGGACCCACAGCGGTACCATAACCAATGCAGACGGATATTTTTCAATGGAAATCCTTAACATCGACAGTCTTGAAGTGACATCAGTGGGATTTGAAAAAAAAATCATCAGTATACCGGTAACCTACAACGAACAGGAGGTACTCACTTTTATAGTAAATCCAATTAACTATTTGGTAGGCGAGGTTGAAGTTACAGGCGACAAACCTAAAGCTGCACAGGACCTGGGTACCGGTATGCCGACCGATATCCCGGCTGAATTGCGGGGTGATGCATTCAATGAGAAACCCCCTGTCTTAGCCGCCATTTTTAATCCCATCTCCTACTGGCAATATTATCTTAGTCGCCGTGAAAAAGAAAAAAGAGAAGTCAGGGAGGCTATGATGATTGAAAAACACTGGGAAATGCATTCAGAAAACTATAACAAAGAAGTTGTCATGAAGCTGACCGGACTAAGTGAACCTCAGGCAGATACCTTTATGGTATGGTTCAATGCACAGAATGTACTCCCCTATACTGCAACTGAATATGAAGTAAGGACAGCAATAATAGAATATTTTGAAATTTATAAAAAACAGAACAGGTAATTGCAAAAATTAAACTTACAAACATTTTGCTGTAAACAGAGATAATCATAATTTTGCCGGTCTGAACACCCCGCAGGTTCCATCACCCTGCGGCTAAAGTAAAAAAAATGAACAATGAACTTCTTTGGCTGGCCATGTTGCTGGTAAATTTTCTGCTTATAATTCTGGCATATAAACTATTTGGCAAATGGGGACTTATAATGTGGATACCTGTGTCGGTTATTGCCGCAAATATCCAGGTAATACAAACAGTTAAACTATTCGGACTGGCTGCCACACTGGGCAATATAGTCTATGCCACTTCATTTCTTATAACAGACATCCTTTCTGAAAACTATGGGAAACAGGAAGCCAGAAAGGCAGTCTGGACAGGATTTTACAGCTTGATAGCAGTTACCTTAATAATGAATCTGGCATTGTTGTTCAAGCCTTTGGAAGGCGATGAATTTTCAACGGTCACTTATAATGCCATCAGCACAATCTTCAGACTAATGCCCCGAATTGCATTTGCCAGCCTGTTGGCTTATATCCTGTCACAACAACACGATATATGGGCATTTCACTTTTGGAAAAAACGTTTTAATAAGGATAACCAGCTCTGGATCAGGAATAATCTGAGTACTATGATATCTCAGTTGATCGATAGTATTGTATTCGTCTCTGTTGCCTTTTACGGTGTTTTTGAAACCGGGGTGCTTTTTGAAATTTTTATTACTACCTATTTCCTGAAATGGATTGTTGCTGTTGCCGACACCCCCTTTGTTTACTGGGGCAGGCTAATCTTTAAAAGAGACAGGTTCGTGTTCAGACAAGAGCTCTGAAAAAACCTTTCAGATCACCGAGTTTTATTATCCTACTGCTTTTCAATTATAAAAGGATCAGGACCGGTACGTGTACCGGCATCGAGCGAGTCAATTTTGTAAACATCCTCATTACTCAACTCAAAGTCAAAGATATCAGCATTGGAAATTATCCTTTCCCTGTGAACTGATTTAGGTATGGTGACAACTCCTTTTTGTATGTCCCATCTCAGCACAACCTGTACTGGTGTTTTATTATATTTACTGCCCAGTTCGCGCAGCAGCGGAATATTATTGACATCTCCCTTCATTATCGGCCTCCATGCTTCAGGTTGAATACCTTTCTGTTTACAGTAAGACAGTAAACCGGGCTGGGCTAATATCGGATGAAATTCAATCTGATTTACAGCAGGGATAATTTTACAATAAGGCAAAAATTGCTCCAGCTGACTGGTAAGAAAATTACTTACCCCGATAGCACGGACCATACCTTTTGCATAAAGTTCTTCCAGCGCCCTCCACGTTTCAACGGAAATCTTTCCTTTAGGCCAGTGTATTAGGTATAAGTCCAGATAATTTGTCTGAAGTTTTTCGAGGCTCCTTTCAAATGCTGCTATTGCTTTTTCGTATCCCTGGTTATTATTCCACACTTTTGATGTAAGAAAAATTTTGTCACGGGCAATCCCGCTTTCTCTGATACCTTCTCCTACACCATGTTCATTTTCATATATTTCGGCTGTGTCTATACTTCTGTAACCATGATTTAAAGCTGCTATGACTGCATTTTTAACCTCCTCGCCATCTGATGCGCGAAATACTCCCAGTCCAAGCCATGGCATCTCTACCCCGTTGTTTAGTTTTACTTTTGAATTAATTTCCATAAACACTCAATTTGAATAATGTCTAAAATATAAATTTTTGTTTAAAAATCAGGTTGAAGATCAGGGAAAACAATAATTAACTAGATTTACTCAAATTTAAATTTGAAAAAATGATCGTTTTTAAATTTGGAGGAGCCTCTGTAAAAGACAGTGCTGCTGTAAGAAAGGTATCTGACATACTTTCAGGCAATAATGAAAACTTAATCGTGGTAATTTCTGCTATGGGCAAGACCACCAATTTACTTGAAACAGTTGTAAGAGCTTATTTTGACAATGACAATCAGAAATGGCCCATATTTCAGGAATTTAAAAATTATCATTTTAAAATCTGCAAGGAACTCTTTAACGGTGAAAATATTCCTGAATCAGTTATCAACTTATTTGATGAACTGGAAGAAAAACTTAAGGTTTATCCATCACTCGATTACAATTTCGAATATGACCAGATTGTCAGTTACGGGGAACTGGTATCAACAAGAATAGTAAGTGAATACATGAAAAACACCGGATTAACGAATTCATGGATTGACATACGCACATGTTTACGCACTGACGATAATTTCAGGGATGCTTCAGTCGATTGGGATCTTACCGGCAGGTTAATGAAAAAGGTTTTTAACTTTAAGGGCACTTCCCTCTATATTACACAGGGATTCATCGGCTCTACACCTGCCAGCCTTACAACTACCCTGGGAAGGGAAGGTTCTGACTTTACCGCGGCAATTATTGGTAATGTTTTGGATGCCGGGAGTGTTTCAGTCTGGAAAGATGTACCCGGTATATTAAATGGGGACCCAAAACAGATGCCTGACACTATAAAAATAGAATCCCTTTCATACCGCGAGGCAGTGGAGATGACTCATTCAGGTGCAAAAGTGATCCATCCGAAAACAATGAAGCCACTTTACAATAAAGGAATTCCTCTATATGTAAAATCATTCGTTAATCCTGAGGAGACAGGGACACTGATCCATTCCATTGACCACAAAATTGACCTTCCTCCGATATATATCTTCAGGGAAGATCAGATACTGATAACATTCACCCCCATTGACTTCTCGTTTATAAGCATCTCTGATATAGATAAGGTAATCAACTTTCTCATTAAGCACAGAGTGAAAGTAACGCTGATGCAACAATCAGCCATCGATTTGAATATTGTCACAGATTCTGCTGAGATGGATATGGAAAAGTTATTAAGCAAGTTATCACAGAATTACAAAATCAGATATAACAGAGGTTTAACACTGGTTACAATCAGGTACTATACTAAGGATACCATAGACCGCATAATAACAAAAAAGAGAGTTTATCTTGAACAACACAGCAGGCTGACAGCCAGACTCCTTATCAACAGCTGATTCAATCTGCAAAATAATCTCTCGTAGCGATCTCTTGTATTTCAGTTACCTGCACCTGCTTAATAGTTAGCCGGGAGTTTTCGTTAACTTTTTTACCACCGTATATATAATTTTTATTCAAAATAATCTGTTCAGGTTTGAGTCCCTTGTAAGTCACAAGAAAATCATACGAAACATTGCTAAGGTAATCTGAATTTGAAGCTCCGACTGCAAGAAATTTGCCCTGTCGGTTATGTTTGGGAGATTCAGCACGTCCTTCAATTTTTATCACGGCATAATCATCTTTCAGGATAGTAATTTTCCCGCTGAATGATGTTGCATGAAAATCTCCTGAGCCGGCTATATCGGGGTCAGCCTGTAAAAATGCAATAACCCAGGCAGACTTACCCTCAATAACAGGCTCATCTTCAACAAAAAGGGTAAAACTACCTGCCAGTGAAGGATTAAGAACAGATGATGAAGACCGCACCCAGTCGAGTCCAAGCAGTTCATCAAGATTCATGATGCCTGACGAAAAACGGTAATCCGGTTCCTCTTTTTTAATTTCATATTTCCGCATCCTGAATTCATTAAGTACTGTAGGGTTCTTATAACCGGTCTTATCATATATCAATATTTCGGCCTGCTGTTCAACTTTAACAGTATCGTCAACAATCTTTTCATTTACATATTCTGCAAGCATATTTACAGGTCCCCCGATAAAATTATAGGGTGTATTTTCAGAGGCCATGCGCAGAATAGTAATAAGCACCTTTGACCTTGCTTCCACATCAACATTCTCAATTTCATACGATTGCGGCTCTAGCTTGATTATCGAATAATCGCGGTTAATAAGAGTGGTAGCCGAAAAATCAACTTTCTTATAACCAACCGCTGAAAATTGTATTTGTGATGAGGTCATTTCGCCCGGAATTTTTAGTTCAAAGTTCCCGTTTTCATCACTTGCAGTCCCATAAAAAGTATCTGATATACTGATATTTGTAAATGCAACAGGTTCATTTGTGGCCTGGTCCAGTACTCTTCCCTTAATAGTGTGGATCACACCACCCGGATTTTGTGCCTGCGAAAGGATTCCGGCAAGCAGTAGTGAGAACAGCAATATTATATTTTTAGTCATATGTTTTTTCATTGTTAAAATATTAAATAAATATAGTAATATAATACAATTCAATATAGTTATAACGTTATATTATTCAGTTATTATTTGTTATCTTTATAAAAAATAAATGAATTATGAACCGGGCCCTGATAACATCTTTTACAATCATTATCCTTTTTTTCACCTCATGCGTCGCAAAAAAGAAATACCTGGAGATGCAGGATGGCAGGCTTAAAGCCGAAGATCAGGCAGCAAAGCTCACAGAGGAGAACAATTACCGTGCATCACGTATTGAAGCCCTGGTTGCTGATTTTCAATCAATGAAAAATGAACTTATGGAAAGCAATGCTATAAAGGATCAGTATATTGACTCACTCCATAATGAAATTACCGGTTTAAAAGGGTCTCTTGCCCGGCAAAAAGAGTCTATCCAACAATCAAGCTTTACCTTTGGTTTTGAAAGACAAAGGATGATTGAAGATATGAAAGCCAAGGATGACATGATCTCCTCTCTTAACAGGCAGTTGCAAAACCTTGAAAACGAAAACACTGAACTTTCAACAGTGCTGGATGATAAAAATTTCCAGTTAAACCTGCTTAACGACAAAATTTCAGTACTTCAGTCAGAGAAAGAGGCTGAATCTCAGAAAGCAGATGAATTACGACAACAACTACAGGTTATGCAGCAGGAAATAAGTACATTACAGGCACAAAGCAGGGAAAAGGATGCAACAATAACTCGTCTTCAAAACAACGTTAACCTGCTGAAAAAAGAGTTAGGTAATTAATCTTTGCTGTCCTATCCGGAAATAAGGCTATCTATCCGGCTGATAACTTTTTCTGTCAGGTCACTTGCCAGCTTTTCAGATTTTGCCTCTGCATAAATCCTGATAATTGGTTCTGTATTGGATTTTCTCAGATGTACCCACGATTCAGAAAAGTCAATTTTAACTCCATCAATATCAGTCACTTTTTCTCCTTTAAACAAATCCTTTATTTTTAACAGAAGATCATCTGTGTCAATACCGTTCTTTAGTTCGATCCTTTTTTTTGACATATAATAATCGGGATACTTTTTCCTCAGGTCTGAACACCTCATCCCGCTTTTTGCAAGATGTGTAAGGAATAATGCCGCACCCACCAGCGCATCCCGGCCGTAATGGCTTTCAGGATAAATAACACCTCCATTTCCTTCACCGCCAATAACAGCATCTGTTTCCTTCATCATTTCAACTACATTAACCTCCCCCACTGCTGAAGCTGTATATGTTTGGCCGTAACTAACAGTGATATCCCTGAGGGCACGGCTTGATGAGAGATTTGACACGGTATTGCCCGGAGTAATGCTCAGAACATAATCAGCAACTGCAACCAGAGTGTACTCTTCATCGAAAAAAGAGCCGTCTTCATTAATTATTACCAGTCTGTCAACATCCGGATCAACAATAAGTCCCACATCCACATCACCATTTTTAATGATCTCAGAAGTTTGCAGCAGGTTTTCCCTTATCGGTTCGGGATTATGGGCAAAATTACCATGGGGTTCGCAGTTTATCTGCAACACTTTGTCCACTCCAAGAGCCCTAAGCAACATAGGCATGGCTATACCACCAACCGAATTAACCGCATCAACAGCAACTGAAAAACCGGCCTTTTGTATTGCCTCACGGTCCACCAGTTCCAAACCGACAATTTTTTGAATGTGGACTGATGTATAATCCTTTTCAATTATTTTACCTATATCATCTATACCTGCAAAATCGAAAATTCCCGATTCAGCGATATCAAGTACCTGTTTGCCTTCAAAACCATTTAAAAACTCACCGCTGTTTTTAAGAAGCTTTAATGCATTCCATTGCTTCGGATTATGGCTTGCAGTAATTATTATCCCTCCGGCTGCACCCTCCCCGACAACAGCAATTTCAGTAGTAGGCGTAGTTGCCAGTCCGATATTTACCACATCAATCCCCATACCCGTGAGTGTCCCAATAACCAGCGAGCTTACCATTTCCCCTGATATTCTTGCATCTCTTCCGACTACAACCCTCAAATCAGTTTTAGTTACATTTTGCTTAACCCACGTAGCAAAAGCAGCAGTGAATTTCACAATATTAACAGGACTAAGCCCGTCATCATTCTTTCCCCCTATTGTACCTCTTATTCCTGAAATAGATTTTATTAAAGTCATTTATAATAAATTGTATATATGTTATAAATTACGGGGAGTTAATCAATTAAAAACTAAAATCCTGCAACTAAGAATTATTTCATTTTCAAATACTGCACCTCCCTCGGCGACAACTCCCTCCATTTCCCTCGCGGAAGTTTCTTTTTTGTAAGTCCTGCAAAATAGACTCTGTCGAGTTTCTTTATCTTATATCCTAAATGCTCAAATATGCGTCTTACAATCCTGTTACGGCCTGAATGTATTTCAAGTCCCACATCCACCTTACTTGACGGGTCAACATAGCTAATCATATCAGCTGCAATAGGGCCGTCCTCAAGCTCAATGCCATCAGCAATCTGGAGAATGTGATTTTTAGTTACCGGCTTATCAAGTGTAACCTGATATATCTTTTTAACGCGGTGACTGGGATGGGTAAGCCTGTCAGACATATCACCATCATTTGTCAGAAGCAAAATTCCTGTTGTGTTTTTATCCAGCCTTCCGACCGGATATATCCTCTCGGTACATGCGTCTTTAACGAGGTCCAAAACAGTCACATCAGCGTTAGGGTCTTCAGTTGTAGTTGCAACCCCTTTAGGTTTGATCAACAGGATATAAACCTTCTTTTCTACATTAAGTTTTTTGCCGTCAAACCTTATATCATCAGTCACCTTAACCTTTACACCCATTTCAGTAACAACATTATTGTTAACTGTAACAAGTCCGGCAGCAATATACTTATCAGCTTCCCTGCGGGAACAAACTCCCGCATTGGCAACAAACCTGTTAAGCCTTATCTCCTCAGGCTTTTCATTCTTAGCAGGCTTTTTCCTTCGGAGCAAAGTCTCTTTAAAGCCTGCCACTGAGGATTTCTTTTTCAGTTGCAGGGTCTTTTTTCCGGAAGTTCTGGCAGCTACAGGAGGATTACCTCCTTTTACCTGTTTCCGTGATCCCTGCCTGTCCCTTCTGCCTCTGCTGTAGTTTGTCTTCATCTATTTAAAATTTTATGATTATTGAAAATAAATCAATTAAAAATTTGAGAATCCCGATTTTAATCTTTATACAAATTACGCAAAATTTTGGATATCTTCCAGAGCAAGCTGAATTAAACTACCTCGGGAAGGCTAATTCCCTTGATCTTACGATACAGGTCAAGTGCATAAACATCTGTCATACCTGATATGAAGTCTACTGCAGACTGAATTTTGTGGTATAATTTTTTACTTTCAGGTTTGTACTGCCCCGGCAGCAGGGTAAGAATCCTCTTGTTATATTTATCTTCCGGATGAATTACTGCGCCGACAAATTCCTCCAGGAGAGTTCCGATAATTTTAAAACCGGCAATTTCAATTTCCACCACTGACCTGAACGCATAAACATCTGAAAAGGAAATTTTTATTACCTCTTTCATTGCTTCGGCCTGTTTCTTTCCCAGGGAACCGATAAGGCTTTTGTCAAAATTACCGTTAAGAATATCATCATAATTATCAAAAAAAACTGACATGCTTTCACGCACAAGTTTACCGATTACACCTGCCCGGAGAAAACTAATTTGTTCATTTCTGTCAGTCACTTTTTTCAGTATGGTTTCAATATTTTTTATCACATCTCTGTCCTCTGCAGGATCATAGAACCCCATATAAAGTTCTTTTACCTTATCGTGGCTTAATATCCCCAATTTACAGGCATCTTCAAGGTCCATGATCTGGTAACAGATATCATCAGCTGCCTCAACCAGGAAAACAAGCGGATATCTCACATATACATCAGGATCTGTCTCTTTCGCATATATCCCTAACTCCTCTGCTATATATCTGTAATCCATTTTTTCACTCTGAAAAAATCCGAATTTTTGTCTTGTTGCCAGTATCGATTCATACGGATATTTTACAATGCTGGCAAGTGTCGGGAAAGTCAATGCAAAACCTCCGGGCCTTTTCCCGTTAAACTGATGGGTTAAAAGACGCAAAGCGTTGGCATTACGGTCAAACCAGGCAAAATCATTCCACTCCTCTTTTGTAAGCTTATTCCTAAATTCCCTTCCTGCCCCATTCTCAAAAAAGTTTGAGATGGCAGCCTCTCCCGAATGGCCGAAAGGCGGATTTCCCAGGTCATGGGCAAGGCAGGCCGAAGAGACTATCGTGCCAATTTCCCTGATAATTTGATAATCTTTAAAATCCGCAATCAGCTTATCAGCAAGCAGGTTTCCCAACGAACGGCCCGCACTGGCAACCTCCAGACTGTGGGTAAGTCTGTTATGAACAAAAATATGTTCCGGCAGGGGAAATATCTGAGTTTTATTTTGCATCCTTCGAAAAGGCGATGAAAAAATTATACGGTCATAATCACGCTGGAATTGTGACCTGTCTTCAGGGTCTGGCCCGTGTCTCCAGTCCTCCATTCCCAGCCTTTTATTTGATAATAGTTTATTCCAATCCATATCAAAAAGAATATGTTGAATATTTTTTTATTTTTTTCGCCAGTTCTTTTGCATTGCCACCGGTAACCTGATCCAGTTTAGCCCAAAACCGGGCACTGTGATCTTTGATCCGGGTATGCACCAGCTCGTGCAACAAAATATAATCAATAAGTTCATCAGGAAGCTTCATCATCTGCAGGTTTAAACTGATATTATTTCCCTGGGAACAACTGCCCCAGTTAGTTTTATTATTTCTGACAGTTACTTTGTTATAACTAAACCCAAATTTCACTGAAAGTTCCTTTAAACGTCCCGGCAGAATGTTCAGGGCTTCATGTCTGTAAATGCGGATTATCAAGCGGTCTGCTAATTCACGGCTTTGATCCGAATTAAAATCTTTCAGTGTAACATCCAGTGTCTTTCCATTAACTGCAACATCATCAATATCACCCTTATAAAAACATATTTTATGAAATTTTGTATTCAGCACCGATCCTTCGGAAATAAATAACTCTTTCTTGCCGATGTTCTGCCGCTGCTTCCGGATCCAGCTTTCACTTTTTGAGATAAAGGACAAAACCTCTTTCCCCGAAACGAATACAGGGAACGAAACCAATATTGATTTATCAGGCTTAACACTAATTTTTATTTTTTTCGAGCGCCTGTTCCTGAACAAAGTAACTTCCCCGATATTTTTTATATATACTACACTGGTTGCCATTTTAAAACAAAGATACCAATATATAAAACAAAAACTGAATTAAGCTCAACAGGTTTTTTACATCTTATATGTTTTCAGAAAAGGATTTTATTAAATTTGTAACATTAAAAATTCTTAATGATAAGAAAACTAACTAATCAATGACAAAGAAGAAAAAAATTGCGGTAATCTTTATTTCTCTGTTGGTTATAATTGCAGTTACTGTAATTCTTTCCTACTATTTTTTGTTACCGGAAGCATTGAAAAGCGGTAGTTATTCTGTGGAAACCGTTGGACGTGGCCAGGTAATTTCAGCCATAAATGCAACAGGTATCGTTGAATCAGAAAATGAAGTGCTTGTTTTAAGTCCGGCTGCAGGTATAATTCAATCCATTTATGCTGAACCGGGAAGTAAGGTCAATAAAAATGATATCATCCTCAGGTTAAACACCGATGATGTTAAAAACGAAATTGAAAAATTAAAAGACCAGTTAAAAGTTCGCTATAATAATCTGGAGCGTACACGGTTAAATTCGCAAAGCACCCAGCTGGACCTGGAATATAATGAAGAGGTCAAAACACTTAAAATAGTATCACTTAAGTCGCAGCTGGCAGACCAGGAAGAACTGCTGGAAGTCGGGGGAATATCACCCGCCCGCATTGATCAGACAAAGCAGGAGATAACTCTTGCCGTTAAGGACCTGGAAATGTTAATAGAAAAAAACTCTATCAGGTTAAAGCAGATTGAAGCTGAAGAGAACGGATTACTCCTTCAGATAAGCATAGAAGAGAAGGAGCTGGCTGAAAAACAGGAACTACTGAACAATATGACTATAAGGGTGCCTTCCTCCGGAATAATTCTGGCTGTCCACGGACAAGTTGGAGAGAAAGTAAACCGGGATAATTTACTGGTTCGTATGTCAGACCTTACCTCATTTAAAATAAGCGGCTCAATTGATGAGCAACATGCCAAATCGATAAAAACAGGCAACAGGGTTCTTGTCAATATTGACAATGAACAGCTTGAAGGGACAGTAGGCAACATTACCCCAATGGTTGAAAATAACAAAGTACAGTTCAATGTCCATCTTAAGGAGAGCAGTCACCCGAAACTGATCGCCAACCAACAAGTACAGATTCAGATTATCAATGACCTTAAAGAGAATACACTGCGGATCAAAAATCTGCCGGAACTTGAAGGATTAAAAACCCATAAACTATTTGTTATTGAAGGGGACAAAGCAGTAAAAAGAGAGGTAGTATTCGGCATACAGGGAAATGATTATACAGAGATAATGTCAGGACTTGAAGAAGGAGACATAATTATAACTGATGACATTAATACACAAAGGCATCTTAATGAAATCGAGATTGAAAAATAGAAAATGAATATGAGAAAGACAACAGCATATACACTGTTGGGAATTATTTTGGCAGTAACCCGGACAACCGGCCAAACTGATTCAGTTTATTATAAATTAACTTTGGATGAAATCATCGATATGGCCCTGACCCATTCTCCCTCATCAAAAAATATACAGAATCAGCATGTTAATTACTATTGGCGTTACAGAAACTTTAAAACCCGTTTCAGACCTCAGTTAACTCTTTCGGGTGACCTCCCGAACTATACAAATACAACACAACCCATAACACAGCCCGACGGTAGTATAGAATTTAAGCAGGTTTCCAATATGGCTGCATCTGCCAACCTCTCACTAAGCCAGTCAATCCCTCAACTGGGGACAAGTATATATGCCAGCACTACTGCACACGGTATACAAAACCTCAATAAAAATGAAATCGGATTTTCCGGAAGTCCTTTTTTAATAGGTTTTACACAGCCACTTTTTGCCTATAACTGGATGAAATGGTACAGGAAAACCGAACCAATGATCTACGATGAAGCACAAAAACGATTTGTAGAAAACATTGAAAGCATCGCCCTTAACTCAACTTATCGTTTTTTTAATTATCTTACTGTCCAGACAAATTACAATCTCGCAAAAAATAATTTAAAAAACAGCCTCGATAACCTTGAAATTTCAAAAGTTAAAAAAGAGCTTGGGCAAATTTCTGACAATGATTATTCAAGGATAGAACTATCTGTTCTTAATGCACAAAAAGCACTTAACCAGGCTAATATGGAGTTAAAAAATGCCGATTTCGATTTAAGGAGATATGTTGGCCTTGAACAATCGGGAAAAATAGACCTGACAATTCCGGTTAATATGACTCTTTTTGAGATAAACCCGGACCTTGCCCTGGAAAAGGCAAGAGAGAACCGTCTGGAAACTACCTATTTTCAAAGAAGGCTCATTAATGCTGACCGTGCATTGGCGGAAGCAAAGCAAAACACCGGGCTGAGCACGACTCTCAGGGGCAGTTACGGATTATCAAACAGCGGAGAGGATTTCATGTCAATTTATAGGAAACCTGAACAGGACAGAATGTTACGAATTTCACTAAGCATCCCGATCCTTGACTGGGGCCGCTCTGCTTCAACTGTTAATCTGGCAGAATCGGAAAGAGAATTGACTATCTATGATGTAAATAAGGACAGAGAAGAATTCGACCGCGAAATAATAGTCCAGGTAGAACAGTTCAGTTTGCTTAAGGACCAGCTCAGAACAGCAGAAGAGGCTGATAAAGTTGCAGAAAACGGTTATAATATTGCTTTGAAAAAATTTCAAAATGGCGAACTGAGCATCACCGATCTTAATATTGCCTTACAGGAGAGGGAAAAAGCTAAAAGAGACTATATAAGTTCTATAAGAAATTACTGGGTGGCATACTATCGCTTAAGAATGCTCACTCTTTACGACTTTGAAAAAGGACATAATATAACATACGGAAATCCTATGCTTGAGGAGGAACTGGAACGTTACTCCTTTTAGTCTCACGCGAAGTCTGCTTCACTCATAAAGCTTAATATATTCAAACCTCTTTTTAAATTTATCTGTGCCGGGTTTCCAGCGTGCGATCTCCTCTTCCACCGACAACCTTTGTGTAAGGGTCAGCCTCATGCCTTCATCCCCTGACAGTATGTCGAATGGCATCAGACTCTCTTCATATTCATATGGCGGAGGTAAAAACCTGAGTGACCCGGAAGGAGATGATTCTTTTATTGCATCAAAAAGATGAAGTGCCGTTACTACCGGAAGGAAGAGTTTGATATCGGTAACGTGGATAAATATCCCCTGGCATAACTCACCCGAATACTTATTAAATGTTGGTATATAATTATGCTGCCTGAAGACGACTCCCGGCAATCCTCTTCCTGCAAGGTTCTTTATCACTTCCCGGGCATCCAGCCATGGAGCACCAACCAGTTCGAATGGTGTTGTGGTACCTCGTCCTTCCGAAAGATTCAGAGCTTCAGCAAGTACTGTTCCCGGATATACCACTGTACTCTTTTCCGTTGGCAGGTTTGGTGAAGGTGGCACCCATGGCAGCCGTGTATCACTATACATCATTTTCCTGTTCCAGTTCTCCATCTTTACTACCGTAAGGTCACACCGGGGCAGTTCATACTCTTTTATCCAGAGAGCCATCTCTCCGATAGTCATACCATGACAGAGGGGAATCTCAGCGCCACCAACAAAAGTAAAGAATTCCCTGTTCAGAACAGGTCCGTCACAAGTGACAGGGGCAATTGGATTAGGACGATCGAGTAACCAAACCGGTATGCCCAGTTCACTACAAGCCTCCATACATAATTTTACTGTCCATATGTATGTGTAAAGTCTGGCGCCGGCATCCTGAAGGTCGATAAGAAAAATGTCTGTATCTGCCAGCATGGCCGGGGAGGGCTTTCTATGCAGCCCGTAAAGACTGTAAACCGTGACACTGAGCCGTT
>JAAYJR010000060.1 GCA_012522835.1 Bacteroidales bacterium | reverse complement strand
CTGGAAATTAACTGAGACACATATAAGGGAATTCGGAGGGGGGTCACCAAGGATGTTTCATACTATTGGGTTAGCTGAAAGGACTTTTGGCAGTACAGATCGTGAAAATTTGCAAATGAAGCTGTATATGTATAGAAAAACTCAGCAAAGATTACGAGAAAATTATCCTGATGCCCCATTGCTTATTGCCAGTTGGGATTTCATTAAATTATTATGGACTGATGAAAAAATACAAAAGCTTTTTGAGGAGTTTGATCCAAATCGTACAATATTGTTAGATTATACTGCTGACAAAGAGTATAAAGTAACATATCGTGACTGGGGTGTTTATAAAAAGTTTCCATGGATTTTTGGTGTATTTCACTCATGGGCAAGAAACAGCGATATCCATAATGATTACAGCATACTTACCCCGAGACTTAGGGAAGCTGCTGCAGACAGTATGTGTGTGGGGATGGTAATGTGGCCTGAAATTTCTCATAGTGATACCTATTTTTTGGAATATCTTGCTGATAATAGCTGGAACCCTGACAAACCGGATATCGATGAGGCAACTGCTCATTATTGTGATAAACGATATACAACTGTTTTATCCAATGAGATGAAACCTGTTTGGGAATCTTTTCTTCCGTTATCACAAAGTTTGCATTTTGACCATGCCCGGCTTTTGGCAAAGGAACGGCAGTGGCATATCCTGAACAGTAACATTTTTACTGATATTACACCAGAAATAATTGCTGATTTTAAATCTGAATTGCAAAGAATAATTCCTGCTTTACCAAAAACATCTGAGACACTTAGAGGATTGGCTGTACTGACGGAAAAAAATTATGATAATTCATTATGGCGGCGTGATGTACTTGACATGGCACGGACGATTGCAAGCAGGGCATTGTTTGCATCACTGGCACAGGGAGCAATCAGTATGGAGGGATGGAGGCTACAAAAAGTTGGTGTAGCTGATATCCGTCAACTTGCCGGCTTAAGTCAGGAATTATTGGCTTGCCTGAGTGATATCTTGTCAATGTCGGATGATTTTTCTATGTATGCCAGTTTGCAAAGACTTTATAATGCAGAACAAATTGAGGGATTTTCCCCAATGGTTAATCCTCATTCCGAGCAGACTCTGAAAGCTAACGCTGAGAATAGCTATTGTAGAAATCAGCAATATGAGTTGGTTGAATATGTGTATCGTCCGGAGATGGAGATATATTGGGAGTGGGTGCTTAAACGTGTTAAATCTGACGATCGGTCGGTATGGAAGCGGCCACAAGAATTTACAAATCAGCAAAAGATAATTAAAGACAGATTTTATGAGACTCCCTTAACCAGGATGGCACCAAAAGAAAATCATAATGCAAACGATATGGCTGAAATTTTATTGGCGTTGGAAAATCTGGTGAAAGGATTACTTGATGAGACATCAAATTTTAATTAGATTAGATGAAGAATATAGTATAAATAAACTTCATCAATAATTAACCAAAAAACTATTCAATATAATGGTAAAAACAACTTTTCTAACCGTATTATTGGCTAGTCTGTTAGCAACCTCCCTGGTAGCTAATAGTGCTATCCGGACAAACACCTCTGCTATAAAGGTTCTTATTCCCCCTTCAGGAGAAAAGGCATATAAAATAGCCGGTGAGACATTTGCTGATATGTGGGAGAAGGTAACAGGAGAGAGGCCGTCTGTCTCTTTTATGGAATTTGATGAAAAAGAATTACCCGTCGG
>JAAYJR010000059.1 GCA_012522835.1 Bacteroidales bacterium | reverse complement strand
AGTTTGCCAGGCCGCGGATATCAGGACTGGATTACAGTTTCAGCGGATTAAAAACCAGTTTTTTATATTTTTTGCGTGATAACCTTGCTGTGAACAAAAATTTTATTGAAGAAAATAAAAATGATCTTTGTGCATCACTTCAGGAAACTATTATTGAAATACTGCTGAATAAACTCAGGAAGGCATCAAAACAGACAGGCATAAAGGAAATAACAATTGCGGGAGGAGTTTCTGCAAATTCAGGCCTCCGTAAGTCTGTGAAAATTTATGCTGAAAAGTATAAATGGAATATCTATATACCAGGGATTGAGTATACAATGGACAATGCTGCCATGATTGCAATTACCGGTTATTATAAATATCTGGCGGGAGAATTTGCTTCTCACGATGAGGTGCCATATGCCAGGTCTTCCATTGACTGAAGATGCCAGCAATAGCAGAGATGTAGATTTTCTGCAGCGCCCTCTAATCCGTCGGCTCAAGCCGACGGCAATGGATAAGGCACCGATCAAGGCAGCCAGATTGTTCAGAGCTTTATCCCTTGCCGTTCGCTTGAGCGAACGGATGCCAGCAATAGCAGAGATGTAGATTTTCTGCAGCGCCCTCTAATCCGTCGGCTCAAGCCGACGGCAATGGATAAGGCACAGATAATGGCAGCTAGTTGTTCAGAGCTTTATCCCTTGCTTTTTGCTTTAGTAAATAAATCAAATATATAGAATTCTGTTAATTCAGAGCTCTATCCCTTGCCGTTCGCTTGAGCGAACGGATGCCAGCAATAGCAGAGATGTAGATTTTCTGCAGTGCCCTCTAATCCGTCGGCTCAAGCCGACGGCAATGGATAAGGCACCGATCAAGGCAGCCAGATTGTTCAATGTCTTTATCCCTTGCCGTTCGCTTGAGCGAACGGATGCCAGCAATAGCAGAGATGTAGATTTTCTGCAGCGCCCTCTAATCCGTCGGCTCAAGCCGACGGCAATGGATAAGGCACAGATAATGGCAGCCAGTTGTTCAGAACCTTATCCTTTGCCGTTCGCTTGAGCGAACGGATATTTGAATGAACCACTATTGTTTATCTTAAAAAATTCTCAACAGATCAGTTCTTTATTGTATTTTTGAAATAAATAGTTAACTAAGTTATATTCGGATGAAACGGACATGATTGGAAAATTACAAAACCGGATAAATAATTACAAAATTTTAAACAGATGAAATATATCGGAGCCCATGTCAGTGCAGCCGGAGGAGTTGAGAATGCACCTTTGAATGCAAATCAGATTGGAGCTACTGCTTTTGCTTTTTTTACTAAAAATCAGCGTCAGTGGCAGTCAAAGCCTTTAACAGGAGAGAATATACGCCTATTCAAAGAGAACTGCAGGAACTATGGATATGAGGCACATCAGATCCTGCCCCACGACAGCTACCTTATAAACCTGGGGCATCCTGAAACAGAAGCTCTTGAAAAATCAAGAAATGCCTTCCTGGACGAAATGCAGCGTTGCGAGCAGTTAGGCCTTGACCGGCTTAATTTTCATCCGGGCAGTCATCTTAACAAGATTAGCGAAGATGAGTGTATATCAATAATTGCTGAATCTATAAATCTGGCGCTTGACAAGACATCAGGTGTTACCGCGGTAATTGAAAATACTGCAGGACAGGGTACAAACCTGGGATTTTCCTTTTTGCAGATCAGTAAGATGATCGAACAGGTAGATGACAAGAGCAGGGTGGGGGTATGTATCGATACATGCCACGCACTTGCTGCAGGTTATGATCTTACTACGAAACAGGGTTTTGATGAGGTATTTGATGAATTTGACAAACTGATCGGATTCAGGTATCTGAAAGGTATGCATTTTAACGATTCAAAGAAGGAACCAGGATCGCGCGTAGACAGGCATGCAAGTCTTGGCAAGGGATCATTGGGTACTGATGTCTTTGGGCTCATTATGAATGATAAACGGTTTGACGGGATTCCCCTTATACTGGAAACACCTGATGAGAAACTATGGCCTGAGGAGATTTTATTTCTCAAAAGCCTGATTAAATGAGATTATAACTAAAAATGTTATTTACAACAGTTTGTTTTTATTTATCTGCCATTTTTGCGATTATCTGTATATAGGTCAGCATTGACAGTTGCTATAATTCTAATTTAAGATTATCAAGTTCATTATTAATTATTTCCATTTCTTCATCGGAGATGGTTATCTCTGCAGCAGCTGCATTTTCAGTTACCTGCCTTGCATTTCTTGCACCTGCCAGCACACATGTTATTCCCGGCTGGTCGAGAGTCCACCGCAGCACCAGTTGGGCAAGGGTGACATTCTTATCATCTGCTATTGGTTTGATTTTTTTCAGGAATTCATTTATGGAGGAGAGGTTAGGCTCCTTAAAAAAGGGAGTACCCGGACGGTGATCACCCTCATTAAAGTGATAATCTGCTGTAATTTTACCGGTGAGTAGGCCTCTTTGCATGGGACTATACGCTATAACAGCCTTATTGTTTTTTATGCAATATGGAATCAGTTCCTTTTCAATATCCCTCATAACCATGCTGTAGGGCACCTGATCAGATGTCAGGTTAAAATATTTACCGGCATCCGAGAATAGTTGCGCTGAGTAGTTACAGACCCCTCCCGCTTTTATTTTACCCTGGTCTTTTAAAATTTCCAGTGCTTCCATAGTCTCCTCTAAAGGGGTACTGCTGTCGGGCCAGTGTTGTTGATAGAGGTCAATAACCTCAATTCCCAGTCTTTGCAGAGAATCTTCGCACTCTTTTATAATACTCTCCTTCCTTCCCACACGGTAAAGAGACAATTCCCTGCCATTGTTATCTCTGGTCTTCTCATAATGTATATTGTCAGATACGCGGTCCCAGCATAATCCGAATTTGGTAAGTATCTGCACTTTGTCAGTTTTGCCTTTTATCGCCTTCCCGACAAATTCCTCACTCTGTCCGAATCCATAGACAGGAGCAGTATCTATGGTCGTCATACCGAGATCAACAGCCTTTTCAACCGCTTCAAGTGATTCTCTTTCGTTTGTTCCTCCCCAAAACCAGCCGCCTATGGCCCAGGCGCCAAAAGTTATGGGTGTTATTTTAACATCAGTTCCGGGTAAAATGATTTTTTTCATAATAATCTAACTTTGATTAAATTTCATATCATTATAATTGTTCAATTTTTTCGGCATGAGATGGAACTCTTCATTTATAATTTTCATTGACTTATTTAGTAATTTTCAATGATATCTTATAGCCTGCCACGATTTTAATCGGGAAAGCTCGCATTTGTTTTAATCATATCCTAGGTTGATTTGATAACCATGCTCGTTCTATGATTTTTTAAACGTATTTTTTAAGCTATTAACATCCCTAATCATGCAATCTTGAATTCACCGTCCATTAATTCAACATTGAAATTGACTTTAGCTTTTAATGCTCTAAAAACTCTCAAGATTGTTTCAATCGTAACGTTTTTAGCGTTTCTTTCAATTCTTGATATTTGAGATTTCTGAACCCCAATTAATTCTCCTAATTGAGACTGTGTTAAATTTCTCTCTTGTCTGGCTTGCCTTATCATTTCTCCTAATAAATCAAGTCGAAGTTCGTATTCGTACTTATCGCGCCTTTCTGTGCCATCTTTTCCCAGATGCTTGTCTTTAGCATCTTCTAATGTGTAGATTCTTAATTTAGTACTTTCCATGATCATCATTTTTTTTGTTTTTCCTCAAAATACTGTTTCATAATCACTATTGCTTTTTCAACCTCAGTTTTGGATATTTTACCCTTCTTCTTTATAATACAGTGAGTTGCAATCACCAACGTATCTGTTTTATCCGTTTTGTCCCAGAATGACAATAAACGATAGTGTGTTTTTTTGTATTTTGTTCTAAATTCCCATATTACATCTTCAATTTTTTTGAATAGCTCTGGGTTATTCACATATTTAGCTTTTTCAATATTGTAAAGGATTTTCTCTTTTGATTTTTCATCAAGCGTATCAAGGAAATCCCAGACCTCTCCAAGTAGTATGACATTAAATTTCTGTCTCATGCATATTTTTTTTTTTAAACAAAGATAGTTTAAAAGTTCTAATATATGGAAACTTTTTCAATTTAGAAAGGCCGTCACTTACTATGGTTGTGATTATAAATTAACTAATAGAACTCCAGTCGAAGTCAGTTTGTTTATTCATCAGGCTTTGGCGGAGTACTCTGTTCTCCTCACTCTGCAACATCGGGTCTGCATCCAGTACTTCAGAGGCGATTTTACGGGCCAGTTGCAGTATTTCAACATCTTTGCCCAGGTTTGCAATTTTCAGGTCAAATCCCATTCCACTTTGCTGTGTACCCTCCATGTCACCCGGCCCGCGAAGTTTCATATCCATTTCAGCTATTTCGAAACCATCGTTGGTGCGAACCATTGTTTCCAATCTTTTTCTGCTTTCATTGCTGATCTTATATGATGACATCAGGATGCAGTATGACTGATCTGCACCTCGTCCCACCCGTCCGCGCAGCTGGTGTAACTGTGACAAACCAAATCTTTCTGCATTTTCAATAACCATAACAGATGCATTAGGGACATCGACTCCCACCTCGATAACAGTCGTAGCTACAAGGATTCTGGTTTCTCCTTTTTTAAATTTTTGCATTGCATTCTCTTTTTGTAGCGGTTTCATCTGTCCGTGTACGATACCGGCCTTAACATCCGGAAATATTTCAGTTATATGCCTGTATCCCTCTTCAAGGTTTTTAAGGTCAATTTTCTCAGATTCCGTTATCAGCGGGTATACAATATATATCTGAGTTCCTTTTTCTAGCTGTTGCCTCAGGAAGTTATAAACCTGTTTGCGTCTGTTTTCATAAAAATGCATTGTCTGTACAGGTTTCCTCCCCGGCGGAAGCTCATCTATAACCGACACATCGAGGTCACCGTAAACTGTCATGGCCAGTGTTCTGGGGATAGGAGTAGCAGTCATGACCAGCACATGAGGAGGGATAAGGTCATTTTTTTGCCAGAGCTTTGCACGCTGGGCCACACCAAAGCGATGCTGTTCATCAATAACTACCAGTCCCAGGTTACTGAAATTTACTGTATCCTCAATCAGTGCATGGGTGCCTGTCAGAATGTGCAGCTTACCGGTCGTCAGAGCCTCATGAATCTCTTTTCTCCGGCTAGCTTTTGTTGACCCCGTAAGCAATGCTGTTTCAATATGCATACCTTCCAGGAATTTTGAAATAGAATTAAAATGCTGTTGTGCCAGTATTTCGGTAGGGGCCATAAGACAGCTTTGAAAACCATTGTCGATCGCAAGCAATATTGTCATAAGCGCAACTAATGTCTTACCGCTGCCAACATCCCCCTGAAGAAGCCGGTTCATCTGAATGTTCCGGTTCAGATCGCGACGGATCTCCTTCATTACCTTTTTCTGGGCATCAGTCAACTTAAAAGGGAGGAAATTTTTATAAAAATTATTAAAATTATATCCAACCTTTTCAAACCTGAACCCTTTGAATTTATTTTCACGGTTATGTTTTATCGCAAGGATCTTCAGCTGGATAAAAAACAGCTCTTCAAACTTAAGCCGGAATGTTGCATTTTTAAGATCATAACTGTTTTCAGGCTTATGAATCACTGTCAGTGCATTTTCGAGAGAGGTAAGTTTTAATTTTTTAACAAGGGAAGGGGGTAATGTCTCTTTGATTTTTCCCTTCGCAAGATTAATGAGGGTAAGCTGTAATTTATTGACCGCCTTTGAATTTAGATACTTGTTTTTCATATTTTCCGTGGTCACATAGTACCCCTGGAAAATACCTGATGGTTTTAACTGTTTTTCCTCCTCCGTCTCAATTTCAGGATGGACCACATTTATGCGGCCTCCAAATTCCGATGGTTTGCCAAAAACAATATATTCTTTATCTTTTTTCAGATTCTCCGATTGCCATTTAACGCTTCTGAACCAGACAAGATCTATGCTTCCTGTGTCGTCATAAAATATTGCGGTTAATCGCTGCTTATGGCCTGTGCCGACGGTTTCAATTGACCGTATTTTGCCTTTTATCTGAATGTAAGGCATTTGTGAATGAATTTCCGATATCTTATAAAATTTTGTACGGTCAATATATTTATAGGGGAAATAGTATACCATATCGCCAAAAGTCTTAATTTTCAGTTCTTTGGCAAGCAATTCCGCCCGTTTGGGACCAACACCGGGCAGGTATTTTATCTCCTGGTCAAGAAATCCTGGCATGAAACAAATATACTGAAACTTTAATTTTTAGCTATGATTCTTCTTATCCTTATATTAAAATAAGCAAATATAATTGTCATTACCGGACTGATAATATTAAAGAATGCATAAGGCAGGTAATCAGTTGTAGCAACACCCAGCACCTTTGACTGGGTAGCGCCACATGTATTCCATGGTACCAGGACAGATGTCATTGTGCCGCTGTCCTCCAGTGTCCTGCTTAGCACCTCCGGTTTCAGTCCTTTCTCCTCATAAGTTTTTCTAAACATACGTCCCGGAACAACAATTGCGATATACTGGTCGGATGCGGTTATATTAAAGAATATACATGCACCCACTGTAGACGCAACCAGGCTTCCCGTACTTTTCGCATACCTTACTATCGGTTCAGTAATTCTTTTCAAGAGTCCGGCTGACTCCATCATTCCGCCAAAAACCATGGCAGACAGAATAAGCCAGACAGTATTCAGCATTCCTCTCATTCCCGAAGTACTTAGCAGGTCATTTACATTTTTGTCTGAGGTAGTCAGGGATACATCACCAAACATAGCCTGCATCACAGAGATATAAGAAGCCTTAAGGTAGTTATCTGCAACACCTGCCACCTCACTGATTATTTCCGGTTGAAAAATAATTGCAAAAATACCTCCGAGCAAAGAACCTGCAAACAGTGAAGGCAGGGGAGGCACCTTTAAAATAATAATTGTAAGTAAAATAACAGGAACAAGAAAAAGTATGGGAGATACATTAAAAGTATTTTCTATAGCTGCTTTGGCATTTCCGACATTTCCTGTTATCAGTGAGAAATCAGAATTAAAACCAATTGCCAGGAAAATTATCAGAGTTATTATCAAAGAGGGGGTTGTGGTATAAAGCATATACTGAATATGTGTAAAAATGTCTGTTCCCGCCATTGCAGGCGCAAGGTTAGTAGTATCGCTCAGTGGTGATATTTTGTCGCCGAAATATGCACCGCTGATAATAGCCCCTGCCACAACCGGTTCGTTAATCCCCAGCGCCTTACCTATACCCATCAGGGCAACTCCTATAGTTGCTATTGTCGACCATGAACTGCCGGTGGCCACACTCACAATAGCGCTCACAATGACTGCAGTGAACAGGAAAAAGTTCGGATTTACAAGATCCAGTCCGTAATATATCATTACCGGGACAACACCACTTATCATCCAGGTGCCGGCAAGAGACCCGATAAGCAGGAGAATTAAAATTGAAGGAACAGCTGAACTTATAGTTTTTACAACTTTTTCGCGTATCAGGTTCCATTTTAATCCAATCCGTTTGGCAATTAATCCTGCCACAGATGCTGCCAGCAGCAAAGCAATCTGATTAGCACCGCTTAGAGTGTCATCAAATAAAAAAACATTAGCTGTAATTAGGCTTATAAGTACAAAGATTGGCAGGAGAGCAACAAACAGATTTGGTCTTTTAGTCATGCAATAAAATTTAAAAATCAAATTAATTTGTTATTAGTAAAGGTCTTTTATTCCGGTATAAACCTAACAATAAACCTGCAATTTTTTTATTTACAAGTTTGAATTTTCACTCTTTAAATAATTAATTGTTTATATTTTCGTTTTTGAAGTATTACAAAAAGTAGTATGAACAGAAATTACCTTAATTTATTCCTGGCAATAATTATATTGTCGGTTTCTACCTTGTCATCATTTGCCCAGAGAAGCAACGGACTGATTGTTGAGGGGACAGTGAGTGTTCAGGAGGGAACAGCAGAGGGTGCTGTCATTCAGATGTTTCGTGACGGACAGAGACTTGATAATTATGGGATAGGCGCAAACGGGCAGTATAAAACAGAACTGAATTACAACCATGAATTTACACTGATATTTCAGTGTCCTGGTAATTTCCCCCAGAAAATAGTTGTTAACACAAAAGTTCCACAGGGCGTTCTCCGTCGTGATCCCCTTTTCCCGCCCTTCACGGTGAATATTAACCTCTTTACAGAGATTGAAGGCATAGACCGCACCTTTTCTGAAAATACAGTCCTTAAGATATATTACAGTGAAAGTGTCGATAATTTTATCTCTGACCTCTATTACAATGATGCCCAGATTAAACATCTCATCGAACAGGCCATTCTTCAGTCAAAGATGATTGACAAAGATGCAGATTATCTGGCAACGCTTACCAGGGCAGAACTTGCCGAGTTAAGGAAAGAGTATGACCAGCTCATTAAAGAAGCGGAAACAGAATACAGGAATGAACAATTTCTGAATGCCTTAGATGGCTATCAGGCTGCCAGTCAGATATTTCCAAAAGAACAATATCCACGTGACAGGATTGCCGAAATCAATGACCTCCTTGGGATGCTAATGCTTGCCAATGAAAGGGAGAAAGCCCTTGCCGAGCGGTTGGAAACTTTGATAAAGCAGGGTGACAGGCAATTTGAACAGGAGCAGTATGAGGAAGCCCGCAATTCTTACCAAAGGGCATTATCTGTCAGTCCGGGTCATAGTCATGCAACCCAAAGACTTGATGAGATAAATAAGATACTAAAGCAACTTATTCTTGACCGTGAATATCAAAATCTGATAACTTCTGCGGATAACGCTTTCAATGAAGTTTTATACGCCGAGGCTCAGAAGTTCTATGAGCAGGCCCTTCAGTTGAAACCCGCCGAGTCATGGCCAAAACAGAGAATAGAGGAGATACAAAGGATAATGCAGCAGCAGGTTGCAGATGCCGAAAAACAAAAAAATTACGATGAGTCCATTTTCCAGGCAGAGCTGATGTTTCAAAAGCAGTTTTATGACAAGGCGATCTCCTTTTATGAAAATGCACTGACCTATAAACCCGGGGATTCATTAGCCACGACAAAGATATCGGAAATAAAAGATCTGATGGCAGAACTGGCCAACAGGACATTGTATGATAAGTTAATTGACACAGCAGACAAGGCATATAACAAGAAAAAATATGAGGAAGCATTAGATCCTTACCAGCAGGCTGCCGGAATTTTTCCTGAAGAGGAGTGGCCCAGGACACAAATTGAGAATATCAATAAAATCCTGGATGCAGACAGGAATTTTAAAGACTTAACAGGCAGGGCAGATATAGCTTTCACTGAGCAGAGGTATCCTGAGTCTAAAACTCTTTATGAGCAGGCTTTGGAAATTCGGTCAGACGATAAATATGTACAGGGGAGGATTGCAGAGATCAATGGAATATTAAGCAAGATAGAGCAGCTTGAAGGACAATACAGAGGGCTGGTTGCCAGGGCAGACAGGTTGTTTGGAGAGGAAAAATATGATGAATCGAAAACTGTTTTCATTGAAGCAGGCAAATTAAAACCCTCCGAAACATATCCTCCGGAAATGGTTATAAAGATAGATTCGATAATCGAAGCACAAAACCGTCTGCTTGCCGAACAAAAAGCGGCAGAAGAGGCCGCCAGGATTGCCGCAGAACAGGCGAGGTTAGCAGCCCTCCAGGCAGAAAAAGACAGTCAGTATAACAGCGCCGTAGGCAAAGGTGACAGCCTGTTCACTGCCCAGGTTTATGAGCAGTCAAAGGCTGAGTATCAGTCAGCTTTAATGATCAAGCCCGAAGAGAGTTATCCAAAAGAGAAGATAAGTGAGATAGACAACCTGTTAGTACAGCTTGCCGATGCGCAGAGGTCATATGATCAGGCCATAGCAGCGGGTGACCGTGAATTCAGACGTGAGGCATTCCCTGAAGCAAAAGGTTTCTACACCATAGCATTAGAAGCCAAACCGGATGAGAATTATCCCACAGAGATGATAGCCCGGATAGACTCCATAACATCAGAGCGTGCCCGTCTTGCCGCTGAAGCAGAGGCCGCAGAGCAGGCGAGGTTAGCAGCCCTCCAGGCAGAGAAGGACAGTCAGTATAACAGCGCCATAGGCAGAGGTGACAGCCTGTTCACTGCCCAGGCTTATGAGCAGTCAAAGGCTGAGTATCAGTCAGCTTTAAGGATCAAGCCCGAAGAGAATTACCCAAAAGAGAAGATAAGTGAGATAGATAACCTGTTAGTACAGCTTGCCGGTGCGCAGAGGTCATACGATCAGGCCATAGCAGCAGGTGACCGTGAATTCAGACGTGAGGCATTCCCTGAAGCAAAAGGTTTCTACACCACAGCCATAGAAGCCAAACCGGATGAGAGTTATCCCACAGAGATGATAACACGGATAGACTCCATAACATCAGAGCGTGCCCGTCTTGCCGCT